>JAYUSV010000406.1:0-13087 GCA_043755495.1 Synechococcales cyanobacterium | reverse complement strand
GGGCGTAACCTCAACTTATTTCGTAGACCTTAATTTACTCTTTAAACAATGAAGTTATCTATTATTTACCAGTCGATCGCTAGATCTGTCTTGGTACTGTTGGCCGGTATCGGCCTGTTAGCCTTTACGCCCCAACCGGCGCAGGCGTATCCTTTTTGGGCACAGCAAACCTACCCAGAAACCCCCCGTGAACCAACTGGTCGCATTGTTTGTGCCAACTGCCACTTGGCCGCCAAGCCCACCCAAATCGAAGTGCCCCAGTCGGTATTACCTGACACCGTATTTGAAGCCGTGGTCAAACTACCTTACGACCATACAGTTCAACAGGTAACTGCTGATGGCACCAAAGGCCCTCTAAACGTCGGTGCGGTATTGATGCTGCCCGAAGGCTTCAAAATTGCCCCCGAAGACCGCATTCCTCCAGAAATGAAGGAAAAGATTCAGGGCTTGTATTATCAACCCTACGGTGAAGGCAAAGAAAACACTGTAATTATTGGCCCCTTACCCGGCGACCAGTACGAAGAAATTATTTTTCCAATTCTTTCTCCTAATCCAGCAACCGATAAAGGTATTTACTTCGGTAAGTATCCTATTCATGTGGGCGGCAATCGTGGTCGTGGTCAGGTTTATCCTACTGGCGAAAAGAGCAATAACTCGGTTTATAGCACCGCGATCGCTGGTACTATCTCGTCGATCACTTCTGGTGATGCTGGCCTAAACGAAGTCACTATTCAGCCTGCTACTGGCGACGCTGTGGTTACAAAAATTCCGGCTGGCCCAACCCTATTGGTAGCCGCTGGCGACACTGTCACTGCTGGCCAAGCCTTGACTGACAACCCCAACGTAGGTGGCTTCGGTCAAAAAGACTCCGAAATCGTTTTACAGAACCCCAACCGCATCTACGGTTTGGTGGCTTTTGTGACCATGATTATGCTTTCCCAGATTTTCTTGGTACTGAAGAAGAAACAAGTAGAGAGAGTTCAAGGTGCTGAACTAGAGTTCTAACAAACCTATTGCTATTTTTGTTCCGGGAGGATGTGAATTTCACAGCCTCCTTTTTTGCGCCCAGTAATATCACTGACCAGGCAGCAATGATTTTTATTAACTTTCAAAGGGAGTTGTAAAGCGATCGAAACCTTTTAGGTTCAGTAGAAAGCATGGACATTAACACTCACAATCCTGATCACCAGCGATTTTGGCCTGAAAAAATAATCGATTATCAGCAGATTTAGCTTTTCGGGGATCGCTACTATTGACAGCAGAATCTCAGGTGTTATAATTTCTTTCCATTACATAAATAAATTTACTTAGTTTTTTACCAATCTTTACAATCAAGTTCCGTAATCATACGGAGGTAGATCTTCGGTCTGCATACTAGATTAAGTTATCGATTGTTATTCTTCATAAATCTATCCAACTAGCCACTCGGTGTGCTGCTGTCAGCATTTGGCCAAAATTCCGGAATGTATCACAAAAGTGTTGATTCTGTAGTTCAAGTTTAAACAAACTGATAAATATCTACCCATAGTAAAAGCATATATAAAGGAGGTGCTGCCGATGATGGCCTCAACCCACTTAGCCAAATTAATCAGATTTCTCAAAGAAGATTTATCCATTTCGACAGCATCGATGGATATTGCCTTGCGCCAAATCGAAGAAAACCCCGGCCCCTTGCCCATGATCTTGTGGCAGTATGGCTTGGTGACGATCGAACAACTCAACCAAATTTATGATTGGCTAGACAAAGCTTCTTGAGTAAAATCGTTGGTATTTTAGATTGGGTTGCCGATAAGACTAACCCAATTTTGCTTAGGTACCTAGAGTTTATTTATTTGGGACAGAAGTTTGCACTACCAGATTTATTTCTTGCTGAGCCGGAGAACTCGGCATAATTTTTAGTCGATCAAGGTTGCCAACTAAGTCACTCACTCTAATTTGGTATTCATCTTGATCTAAACCTTCTAGAGTATAAAAGCCCGAGTCGTTGGTAACTGATACCGCTTTTACTTTGGTACGCAGGTTCATTGCTTCTACCCGGCCGCCACTAATTGGCTCACCGCTGGCATCTTTCACAAAGCCCACCACCGAGTAAGACTGAATCAGCGGAATAGGGATAGTGGTAATGCCGCCTGCTACTACATCAACGCGCAGAGCATCGAGGCGACTGCGAGAGTTATCTGGGTATCCGGCGGGGTCGATATCTAACCGATAGCTGCCGTTAGGTAAGTTAAGATCAGCGCGGTTGTCGTTGACTTGAGGGCGGTATCGATCGATTGGGCGATCATTCAGCCGCACCAGCAAGGGATCCCAATAGCCTTCTTCGCCAGCATCTTGGCGGCCATTTTGGTTTTTGTCCATGAAAGGCTGAAAGATGACTTTGCCTAAACTGCGAAAATCTTCCAATCGATCGGAAGTGCCCCGAATGCCGTTACCAGTTAACAGAGTGGTGGTTAACTCTAAGGCATAATTGCCCTGGGTAGAATTATCGTTAATGCCCCGATAACTGGCACGCAGTTGCAAACCGGGCAAAATATTTAAATCGGCGTTGGCTAATAAACCACTGCCAAAATTATTAAAGCCGTAGCCCAGCTCTGTTTGCCACAAGTTACGACCATCTCGTTGTATTTCGGGCGATCGATAGCGCCAGACAATACTAGTTAAGCTAGAGTTTGTAGCTTGTTTGCTAGCTTGGTACCCGGCCACAATGTCACTGCCGCTGTTGCTGCCATAGCTGCCATTGCTCCGGGGGCTGTAGGTTAGTTGCAAGTTATCGGCAGATTCGTTGCCCAAATAGCTGGCTTGCAATTCGCCTAGCCTTTGGTTGGCCGAAATTCTGGTGCGGCTTTTGAGGTCAATATCGGCTCGCAGCTGAGTAGAGGCATCGGCACTGCTATTAAAATATTCGCCGCCGATCGCTGGCCCCCGCAAACTATCGTAATTACTAATGGCTGCAAAGTTATTGCCCAGTCGCCAATAAGCATTGGCATTGCTCGATAACCTGTCAACGTTAGCATTTAAGTTGAAATCTCTGGAAGGGTTGTAGGCTAATCTGCCCGCGTAGTCCCATCCCTTGCTGCCGCTAGTAGCTGCACCGGTTAGCTCTAATGGCGTGCTAGGCTGCCAAAAAAATTCTCCTACACCTCTTACTTCTTTGTCGTAGGCAACTCCGGCCCCGATGGTTAAAGATTCGCTTAAGCCCCGCCGGTACAACACACCGCCCTGCACCCCATCAAAGGAGCCAAAGTTACCGCTAGTTAAGCGATTGCCCCCGGCAGAAAAGACAAATGCCTCGGCCCCTGGGGGAATTTGGCCGTTAAAACTGGTAAAAGAAACATTTTGAGCGGTAGGGTTAGCGGTGATTTGGCCTCTGGGATACAGCAACACCTGATAGTCGCGCCCAATTGCACTGTCGTCGAGATTGCCGCTGACGATGACGTTGTTGAAGCGATAAACCCCGGAGCTATCTACTAAGGTTTCTTGTAAAACTTGGGTACGATTGTTGTTGTTTACCAGTTGCACTAAAGTACCTGGCTCAGCAACGCCCGAAATCACCCGGCTGGTCTGACGGGCTTGGAGTCTTTCGTTGAGGGTGTAGGCACCACCATAAACTTTAATTGGTGGCTCAAACCCTTGCCTGGTGACAGCGGTGGCTGCCCAGTAGCTGCCGTTTCCACTGCTGCGCTGTTGCCAAAATGGAGTTTGGGAACCCAAAATAACATCGTTTAGTTTGGTTTGGTGCAGGATCGATGCTTCGGAGAGGTTCCAGTTGCGGGTATCGGTAATGTTGGGCTGGTTGGCGCGTAAATACCAGCTAGTGTTGCCAAGGCTGCCCGCAGCTTGGAAGTCGCCTTGGGGGATGTTGACCGGACTGTTGCTGGCTCCAGAGGTGTTGATTCGCTGCTGAATAATGCTGACTCCGCTGGGAGGACTGACGGGATCTAAACCGGTCATGATGATTGGTGGCTCGGCAATGCTGGTGCGGCGGATGGTGTTGGGAGTGGTGATTTCGATCGCGTATTTATTAATATTAAAGTTAATTGTCCAGCCCGGTATTGCGGCTAAGTCTTGGACTTTAATTGCTCGACCTAGCTCGGGGTGGATAAATACTTTGTTGGTTGCAATCCGAAATCTTTGGCTGGGGGTAGATATATCCAAATAATCGCCTACTTCTTTGATTTTCCAGCCAATTGCTGGTGATATTTCATCAAAAGGCAGTATCCAGTTCTCAAAATCTACTGCGGCGGTGCCGTCTTCTTTGCCGACTACATAAAATGCTTCTATTTTAGAGACTCCATTGACATACAGTCCTACTAACATCCGGTAGGGGTCTTCGCATTCACATTTTTCGGGTTCTTCGCTGGAGAAGTATCGCAGAGAGCTGTTGGCTCGAATTGGGTTGTTGGGGTTGTGGGCGCTGAGGGTTCTTTCGATCGGCTTGTAGACTGGAATAGTGAAGTCGATCGAGTAGGTGCGGGCATTGAATTTAATTTCTACGCCTGGAATAGCTGCTAGGTCTTGGATGGCGATCGCTTGGCTAAATCCGGCTGCGGTGGGAGCGGTTTTAATTGGTAAGCGAATGATTTTTAAGTTACCGGCTACGACTTCTAATTGGCCAGCCACAATTTTGGTTGACCAGCCGGTGATTTTGGTGATTTCGCTGACTGGAATCAGCCAACTCGATAAATTGATGGGGTTCGATCGACGTTCTTCGCCCCAAACATAAATGCTATTGTTATCTAGTTTAGTTGTGCCGTTAACCGATATTCCTACGGCTATTTTACGGGGGAAGTATGGTTCTGCTAAGGCTAGGAGTGAGTTGTCAACAGACTTCTCTTTTTTATACTCCAGCTCCCCTGAGCCTGCCGAAGGGAGATGAGGGTCTTTCGATGCGGTCTTTAGCCTACTTTGAGCTGTTACCCTTGCCAAAGAAGCAGCACCAGGTAAAGCCTTTGATGCTGCTATAGAGTTTTGGAGTCTCAGTTTAGGGTTTGATGCCAGAGAAATACTAGTAAAAACAAACTCATTACTATCAATGAACTTGCTGGTATTTGCTTTAACTTCGCTAATGCTGAGTGTAAATTGACAAAATACAACAACAATTAGAAATAATATGCGCGGTGTAAATTGCCTAACAGCCTTGTTGTTCACTGGACTTTAAAGTATTTTTTGACTAAACCAGAAGCTCTTGGTTAAGGAATCATTAATGGTAGGCTAAAGGCGATCGGCTTTTGGCCACTGTTGATAATATCACCCACAATTCTATATTCACCTCTGGCTAAATCTGGTGATTTACCGTTGGTTTGCAAGACAACTTCGCGGGAGTTATCGGCTTGGATAATTACGCCATTAATTGCATCTTTGGCGACTGCTTGACCATTTTTTTCAATGCGCCAAGAAACCTCCGGGCGAGCTGTTTGTTTGCCAGTGTTTTCTAGCAATACGGCAATTTTTTTATCAGTTGAATTCCAAATTGCGGTACGCGCCTGGATATTGGCAATATTATCATTACCTTTACTAAAGAAAAACACTGATCCTACCCGCAGACTAATTGATAGTTTTTGGGTACTAGCAGGGCTGTTAGTAGCTTGAATATCTTTGGCTTTGAGTTCTTCTACAAACACAGCGGCGCGATACTCTTGGTCGGGCAAACTGGGCGGTAAGGTAACTGCTATCCGAATATTTCTGGTGACTCCTGGGGGAATCACTAGCTCTCTGGGTGAAAAATTAAGATATGGTACGGCACTGTGAGCGTCTTTGGGGGTGAAAATAAAACCTTTTGTTCGATCATAGGCAAAACTTTCGGCATATGCCCGCATTCGGACTGGTTCTTTGGCGTGATTAGTAACATTAATAGACCCCCTCGATTTTCCACCTTTCGCTGTGGAAATTGTCACCATTGGGGAAAGCGTGAAATTTTGGGCAGAAACAGGTAAGGTGCCTAGCAATTGGAGGCTAATAGCCGCAGCTAATCCTTTAGTCCACTGGGTGATATTGGTCATTCAGCAAATAATGGTACAGATTTAACTTTAATGAATTTGGTATCAGAACTAGATCAACCGCACTTGCTATCGCCCCAATGACGGGCAGCAACAAAAATCTGATCTAGGCATCGTCCCCTGTCGGAAGTTTATCAATTAGCAAAGAAGCACCCTTGTAGTCTGGATCCCGTGCTTCCAAAGTTGGGAGATTAGGAGCCAGAACTAAGTAAAAATTCCTGTTACTTCTTTGTTCAGTTGTAAGTTGATGCTTGTCAGTGGGTTATTCCTAACTTGCTACTAGTGTTGCTTTAACCTCAATTTTATAAGTGCCACTAGGCAATTTAGCCGCGCCAGTGATAGCACCCTTAGCCGCAACTTTTACATTGTATTCACCTTGCTTTAGATCTGTTCCCACAACTGCTGTGGTTCCAAAATTGACATTAAGGACTCCATAATCTGGGGTAGGAGCACCACTCAATTGAAACTGTGCTGTATAGGTTGCGCCAGCTGGTAGTGCTGGGCGATTAGTTCCTTCTGCTATTGGTAGTTGTTCAATTGTCAACTTATGCTTTGAGTTACATTTAATATTGAAATTCCCATTTCCAGTTTCAGAAGAAATTTCAGTAGGTGATGTTGCAACATACACTAATGATGCACCAGTAGCTACCACATCACACTCGGAAGGAACAGTACCTGAATGAGTAGAAGTACCTTCTAGAGCAGCATTAGCGGCAGAAGCGGAGCAAATTGTAACAGAGGTTACAAATAACGAGGCTAGAATCTTTTTCATTTCTTTAGATTTGTTTATTGAGTTAAATACAGTACATTTGAATGAATTCTCTGCGGCCATTTGCGTTTAGACAAGACCCAGATTAAAGTGTCCAACTTTGTGTTGTTATCCCCCAGAGTCACTGTTACAGGTTGGAGAATCCGCTTCGAATTTCACTTTCACCAAATAAGACCCAGCTTGAAGTGCCCCTCCGCTTTTATCGACGACTTTTACAGAATAGTTAGTTATTGCCGCATAGGGTATATTCATAACTTTTTGTGCAAAAGCATCACCAGTACCAGATAGCTTAATCAAAGCACCACCATTAATAAAAGCATTACCATTAAAAGTTATACTTTCATCAAGAGCCGAAAGCGTAATTGCACCAACAACTTTATCAGTAGCATTTGGGCAACTGCACGTCAGATTAAAAGAGCCTTCGGCAACAAGTTCTGTTCGCAAACCATTTACTACTAGTGAAGAAGGGTTATCGGTTACGGAGGAACAGGTAGCAGCAAAATCATCTTCTGCTAGTGTTGGTAAAGGCCATTGTAGACAAAATGCGATAATGGTAAGACATTTAGTCAACCGCTGCATACTTAAATCTCTTCGGGAGAAAGGGCGAAGCATCATAGTCTAGCTAAGGTCATGGGATTTTTTAAAAAACCAACATGCACAATAATACACTAAAACTCACAAAAAGCATTAAACATAGATACAAGATTTCTTGTGCTAGGAATGTATTGCTCAAAGTTACAAATTTTTTCTTAAGCAAGAAAAAAACCTTTTTTTGAATCTGATTAACGTTGCCACATTCCTCGCTCTAACAAGGGGTGCGTGTGACTTTCTACAGAGAAAATTGATCAGCCTTGATTTCCGGTTGGTGCTGGTAGCCTTGGCCAGTCGGTCTGATTTTTATTTTCAGAAAGTCACACGCACCCAAGTCCCGTTTTATTTCAACTATCTAAATTAAGTTAGCAAATCTTTTCGTGTAGCGTTGTTACTAGGCAGTTCTACATGACAGCAGCATAATAAGTCTTGGTAACCACCTAACTCTGCTCCGCCGTTGGAGTCGATATTAAAACTGTATAAAACCCCTTGATCGACTCCAAAGTAGCCAAAACCTGTGTACTCCGACCAGCCCGAGTCTGTTTTGCCCCCTGCCAAAACAACAAATCACGATTCAAAATCCTCAGCAGGCGATGAATCTCGGTAAGGCTAGCCCGAACTTGATATGAGGCATCAGGATCAGCCGCTTGCAGCAGTCGATCGAACAAGCCCTGCAAACTTTTAGCCCCTGCCAACGATCCCACCACATCATCCTGCTCCACACAACCTCGCAGCAGTTCCAAAGAACAACCAAAGCTCTCAGCCAAATCTCGATCGCCAGGATTGTATAGTATCTGATCATTCATGCTATTTTGCCGCCAAATGCCCCAAAGAATAGATAGAATAACATCTCCCCCATAGCACATTTCAATGACGATCTCTGCCGACCAGTTAACCATTAAAGGTCAAGAGCTATTGTTGCCTCCGTGGCTAGCAGCAACCGCCGAATCTGAACTGGCCGCCGATCGACTAATTCATCAAGCCTACACCTTTGCCCGCGAACAGCACAGCGGCCAAATGCGCAAATCTGGCGAACCCTATATTTGCCACCCGATCGCCGTCGCCGATATTTTGTACAACCTAGGCGGCGAAGCCCCCATGATCGCAGCAGGCTTTCTGCACGACATCGTCGAAGACGTAGAAGCCATTACCGTCGTCGATATCGAAAAAATGTTTGGAGCCGAGACAGCCCACTTAGTAGAAGGAGTCACCAAGCTTTCTAAGCTGAATTTTCGCAGTAAAAAAGAACAGCAGGCCGAAAACTTCCGGCGGATGTTTTTGGCCATGGCTCAAGATATTCGGGTAATTGTGGTGAAACTAGCCGATCGGCTGCATAATATGCAGACCTTGGAACATATGTCGATCGACAAGCAAAAGCTGATTTCGCAAGAAACCCGCGACATTTTTGCCCCCTTAGCCAACCGCTTAGGTTTAGGTCGCATTAAATGGGAACTAGAAGACCTAGCTTTTAAATATATTGAACCAGATGATTATCGCAATATTCAAGACTTAGTCAAAGAAACCCGCAAATCACGGGAAGGCCGGATAACTAGCACCGTAGAACAAATTCGGACGCGCTTAGCCGATGCGGGCTTTGGCTACTTTGATGTAAGCGGTCGCCCCAAACATCTATTTAGCATTCATCAAAAAATGAAGAGCCAAAAGAAAGAATTTGATGAAATTTATGACCTCACCGCCATCCGCATCATTGTCCCCAACAACGCTGACTGTTATCGAGTGCTAGCCGAAGTACATGACGCTTTTCGGCCAATCCCTGGTCGCTTTAAAGACTACATTGGTCTACCCAAACCCAACCGCTATCAATCTCTACACACTACAGTACTGGGCATTGGCAATACGCCTTTAGAAATCCAAATTCGCACCACCGAAATGCATCGGATTGCCGAATATGGAATAGCTGCTCACTGGAAATACAAAGAAGCTGCAAATGCCAACAATACCACCAGTCCAGCACCTAAAAAAGACGACAAGTTTATTTGGCTGCGCCAGCTCTTGGAATGGCAAAGTGACTTTAAAGATGCCCAAGAATTTTCGGACAACCTCAAAGACCAGCTCTGTGACCCAGATGTATATGTCTTCACTCCTCAGGGTGAAGTGGTAGCCTTGCGAGAACGCGCGACCACGATCGACTTTGCCTATCGAATTCATACTGAGGTGGGCAACCACTGCGTCGGAGCCAGAATCAATGGCCGGATCGTGCCTCTTTCTACTCGGGTGCGCAATGGCGACATTGTAGAGATCATGACCAAAGATAGTGGCCATCCCAGTTTAGACTGGCTGAATTTTGTGGCTACCCCCACTGCCAAAAACCGCATCACCCAATGGTATAAGCGATCGAACCGCGATGAAAACATTGCCCGAGGCCGAGAGCTGCTGGAAAAAGAACTGGGCAAAAATGGCTTAGATGCCCTGCTGAAATCAGAACCAATGTTGGTGGCTGCCCAAAAGTGTAATTACCAAACAGTAGAAGACCTATTGGCGGCCTTGGGCTACGGCGAAACCACCATCAATCATGTGGTCAATCGCATTCGAGATACGGTCAAGACTACGGTAGCTGAGGCTGAGTTACTAGAAATATTGCCCACTACCAAGAAACCCAACAGCAGTGACGGGGATTTTCCGATTATTGGCATCGAGGGCTTAATGCACCACCTGGCGGGCTGCTGTAACCCGATTCCCGATGAGCCGATTGTGGGAGTAGTAACGAAGCTGAATGGTATTTCGATTCATCGCCAAGGCTGCGGCAATGTAGAAAACGTGGATGGCGATCGAATTTTGCCGGTACGCTGGAATCCACATCACAATGCCAAGCAGCAGGGCAACCGCCGTAGTTATCTTGTGACCTTACAGGTGGAAGTGTTCGATCGGCTGGGTGTGATGCGCGATGTGATGTCGCGGCTGAGTGACAACAAGGTGAATATCCGACAGGCCAAGGTGACGGCAGATAACAAATCGAAGCCGGTCATGCTAGATTTTATGGTGGAGGTAATTGATAAGTCGCAGTTAGAGCGCTGTATTAATCAAATTCGTCAGATGCATGATGTGCTGCATGTACGACGGATTACGGAGATGTCGGAACAGAACTAGTTGGCGGTCGGTCGGATTCGGCTCCGCTCACCGACCGGGCGGAGATTTTGTTTCTGTGAGCGCTATCTGGGATTCAGAGTTGGGCGGTGCATTCTAGTAACAGGCGCTGGTTTTCGATCGAGTATGGCTGAATCTCTAGTGCCTGTCGCAGAGCCGCAATGGCCGCTGAATAATTGCCCAGCGCCGCCCAACAAAGCCCTACGCCATGCCAAGCACCAAAATGCCAGGGGACAATTTCGATTACTTGCTGACAGTCTTCGATCGCGCTGACATAATCTTTTTTGAGGTAATACAAGACTGCTCGTCGGTTCCAGGCTTCAGCAAAGTCCGGGAGTTCGGTGATTAGTTCGGTCAAAATATTTTCGGCACCTGGTAAATCGCCAGCGGCAATCAATTCTTCGCTCGCTTCGATTTGAGCCAGACCGCTGCGCCCTTTTTGCCAAAACCAAATGCGCCAAAGCTGTGCTCCAGCTCTTTCGCGCACTGTGGTGTCAGCATTTTTCAGATCTGCTAACAGATTTTGAATTAGCTCTTGGTTCATGGGTTTTCTTGGGGGTGCTGAATGCCAGTATAGCAATCAGATCAAGCTAGTGGGAGGCGGTTGGCAACAAATCGATCGATTTACCGGTCAACGATCAGTAAGTTTAGTAATCATCAAAATTTCCACGCGATCATCTGTTCTTAGTTCTCCTCTAGTTTTACTAATTCAGGAAACTCCCGTTGTAACCGATCAATCTTAGGTCGATCGTGTACCAAAATATAAGGGTAATTAGGATTCTGCACCATAAAATTTTGATGGTACTTCTCGGCTGGGTAGAACTCAGTGAGAGTTGTTAACTTGGTGACAATCGGCTGGGCAAAGGTTTTGGATTGACTTAGTTGATCGATATAAGCCTGCGCCACTCGCTGTTGCTCAGGGTCAGACACAAAGATTTCCGATCGATATTGAGTTCCTTGATCTGGTCCTTGGCGATCGACTTGAGTCGGATCATGCGCCACCACAAAGAAAATTTTCAACAACTGACCAAAAGAAATTTTCTGCGGATCATAAGTAACCTGCACTACTTCAGCATGACCAGTGGTGCCGTTGCTAACTGCCGGGTAGTTCGCCATATCTGCTGTACCACCAGCGTAGCCAGAAACCACATTTGAGACTCCTTGAAGTTTTTCAAAGACTCCTTCTACACCCCAAAAGCAGCCACCAGCCAAGACAATGGTTTGTGTATCCGTGGTTTTACCGGCTGGAATATCGATCGATGGATTTAATTGCTGCTTCATCGCCACCATACTTGTCAGATTCACCGCACGATCTGCAAAGATGGTCTGCTTTACTCCGTAAGCCATAGCAACAATTAACAATAGAGATACGCCAAAAGCGATGCCTCGCCGACCGGTAAGCTGAAGATTAAACATGGTTGAGCAATAAATAGCAAGTTTTGACGAACAGGGACATTGATTAAGGTTAACCCTTTCTTCTAAGATACAGCCCACAACTCTAAAGTGGATTGCTAGCAACATGGGTACTGTCGATCGCCTAGAAATTTTCCCGATCAAATCTCTTGATGGCTGCCAAGTAAATCAGGCCACCATTACATCTGGCGGAGCCTTAGAGTTTGATCGACGCTGGGCATTAGTAGATGCTCAGGGAAAATTTGTAAACGCCAAACGCTTTGCCAAAATCCATACCGTTCGTTCCAACTTTGACTTAAGCACACTCCAGCTAGATCTCAGCGCTCCTAGAATGGCTGATTTTTGTGGGGCGATCGATGATCCAGCTCTCGGTGACTGGTTCAGCAAATACTTCGATCGACCCATCCACATCCAAGAAAACACCATTATGGGTTTCCCCGACGATACCGATTCCCCTGGCCCCACCATCATCAGTACCGCTACACTCCAAGAAATTGCTAGCTGGTATCCCCATCTCTCAGCCACCGAAATCCGTCGCCGCCTGCGCACCAACATCGAAATCACCGGTGTCCCCGCCTTTTGGGAAGATCGACTATTTACCAGCAACCCCCAAGATTTCTTGATCGGCAATATCTCCTTGCAGGGCATTAACCCCTGTCAGCGCTGCATCGTACCTACCCGTAACGCCACCACTGGCAGTGTCAATTCTGGCTTCCAAAAAACCTTTGGCGATCGTCGTGCCGCCACTTTGCCAGTAGAAGTTGATCGATCGCGGTTCAACCATTTTTATCGAGCAGCCGTTAACACCCGTTCTTCAGCCAGTTCAATAGGTCAAAGCATCCAAATAGGTGACAGTATCCAACTGGTTTAAGCCTAAAGCAGATATTTTGGGTACCAATAACTCTGTTACGGGGTGTCTTCAAACAATTAATAGTTCTGGCTCAGCCAAATTGGGGGAACTTGGGGAATATCTTTGCGCCAAAGGTCTCAAAATTTTCCTGATGGCCATGACATCGAAATGAAACAAGGTAGTAAGGCGATCAAGATCACCTTCAACAGCAGATAAATACCGCCTGCTAAGTGATTCATCGAACAGCCAAATCCTGAAATCGAAGTTTTATTAGTTACAGGAACTAACCCCTCCCCTGATTAGTCTTCTACCCCCCCCCATACCCCCATGCGTACCTCCAACTTCTTCGCCGCCTCCATCCTC
>JAYUSV010000405.1:0-13149 GCA_043755495.1 Synechococcales cyanobacterium | reverse complement strand
TATTTAGACCAATATCTAAGGCAAACACGTCACTGACAGATGCTCCAGCACTATCAGTGGCAGTCACCCGAATATTTAGGCTGCCAATATTGACTTGTGGCGGAGTGCCACTAAAGGTCTGGGTCGCAGGATTAAAGCTGAGCCAACTGGGTAGGGGATTACCGTTAGCAAGAGTAGTGCTGAGTGTCAGGGTATCACCAGCATCAATATCAGCAAAGGTGTTGCAAGGGATAGTAAAAGTAAAGGGTTGATTTTGGCCAGCGCTTTGGTCTTCGAGCAGTTGCTGTAATGTAGGTGCATCGTTGACTGGGGTGACACCAAAGCTTTGAGTTTGCCCAGTTAGCGTAATTGCGCCATCGGTTACATCGTAGGCAAGGTCAATAATACCGTTGAAGTTGGCAGTAGGGGTAAAGTTATAAGTCCCATTATTGTTGTTAACTAAGACACCGTTATTAGCGACTAAGTTAATGATTGATAAGTTGTCTCCATCCACATCACTAAAGCCGATGAGCAAATCACTAGCATTGATTACAATGGCAGAGTCTTCAGCCGTATTTGATAATGTGGCTGTCGGTGAGCCAGTCGGTGCATCATTAACAGGTGTGATGTTGAAACTGAGCGATTGAGCAGTCAAACTGTCTAAGCCGTCACTAACATCATAAGTAAGAGTGACTTCGCCATTGAAGTTGGCCTCGGAGGTCAGGCTAAATATCCCTCCACCATTATCTGTCAATGTGCCGTTGCTAGTTACTAGATTAGTTATTGATAAGGTGTCACCTTCTATATCACTGAAGCCTGCTAATAGGTCGGCGACATTAATGGTAACCACAGTATCTTCGGCCACAGCAGGTAGTGTGGCTGTGGGTGAACCAATAGGTGCATCATTAACCGCAGCTACGCTGAAATTGAGCGTTTGACTAGTCAGGGTTTCTAGGCCATCGGTGACATCATAAGTAAGAGTGACTGCACCATTGAAGTTAGCATTTGGGCTAAAGGTGTAAGTCTCGTTGCCATTGTCTGTCAAGGTGCCATTGTTGGTCACCAAATTTGCTATAGATAAAACATCTCCATCTACGTCACTAAAGCCTTCTAAAAGGTCACTGGTGCTAATGGTGAATGCCGTATCTTCGGTGGCCTCGGGCAATGTAGCAGTTGGCGAGCCGGTGGGGGCATCATTCACTGCCGCGACATTGAAAATAAGTGTTTGCGCAGTAACGGCTGCGGTGCTATCAGTCACGTCATAAGTAAGAGTGACTTCACCATTAAAGTTGAGATCGGGCGTAAAGCTATAGGTGCCATTGTTATTGTTGACCAAAGTCCCGTTGCTAGCTGCTAGGTTAGCGACAGCAAGAGTATCTCCATCTATATCACTGAATCCGGCTAATAGATTGCTGGTATTGATAACGACAACGGTATCTTCTACGCTATCTATCAATACGCCAGTTGGTGAGCCGGTGGGGGCATCGTTAACCGCAGCAACATTGAAACTGATAGATTGTCCTGTCAGAGTTTCGATACCATCAGTTACTCCGTAAGTGAGTACGACTTCGCCATTAAAGTTGGCATTAGGAGTAAACGTATAGTTGCCATCTTCATTTCCTATCAGGGTACCGGTGCTGGTGACTAGATTAACTACCGATAAGATGTCTCCATCTACATCGTTAAACCCTACCAACAAGTCGCTGGCACTAATTGTGAAGTCATTATCTTCGGTGGCACCAAGCAGAGTTGCTGTGGGTGAACCCGTAGGTGCATCATTAACTGCCAAGAGGTTGAAGCTGAGTGTTTGTCCAGTAATTGTATCGGTTCCATCGCTTACGTCGTAAGTAAGGTTGACTAACCCATTGAAGTTGGCATTGGGGGTAAAGGTGTAAGTACCATCACTGTTATCTATTACAGTGCCGTTGCTGGCTGTTAGGTTAGCGACGGCAAGAGTGTCTCCATCTATATCACTGAAACCCGCTAACAAGTCACTAGTACTAATAGTGTAAGCATTATCTTCTGTGCCGTCTGCCAATATGCCGGTGGGTGAACCAGTGGGGATATCGTTAACCGCAGCAACATTGAAGCTGAGAGTTTGTCCAGTAATCGCTTCAGTTCCATCGCTTACGTCGTAAGTTAGATTGACTAGCCCATTAAAGTTGGCATTAGGGGTGAAGGTGTAAGTGCCATCATTATTGTCTACTACAGTGCCGTTGTTAGCTGTTAAGTTGGCGACAGTAAGAGTATCTCCATCTACGTCGCTGAAGCCAGTTAAGAGGTTGCTAGCACTAATAGTGTAAGCATTATCTTCTGTGCCATCTGCCAATATGCCGGTGGGCGAACCGGTTGGTGCATCGTTAACTGGCAAGAGGTTGAAGCTGAGAGTTTGCCCCGTAATTGCGCTAGTTCCATCGCTGGCATCATAAGTTAGATTGACTATCCCGTTGAAGTTGGCATTGGGGCTAAAGGTATAAGTGCCATCACCATTATCAATTACAGCACCAGCGTTAGCTATTAAGTTGGTGATAGCAAGAGTGTCTCCGTCTACATCACTGAAGCCAGCCAAGAGGTCACTAGCATTAATGGTGTAAGCAGTGTCTTCTGTGCCATCTGCCAATATGCCGGTGGGTGAACCAGTAGGTGCATCGTTGACCGCAGTAACATTGAAGCTGAGAGTTTGCTCTGTCAGGGTTTCGGTACCATCGCTGACTTCGTAAGTGAGTACGACTTCGCCATTAAAGTTGGCATCAGGAGTGAAACCGTAGCTGCCATCTTCGTTATTTATCAAGGTGCCGTTGCTGGCTACTAGGTTGACTACCAATAAAGTGTCTGCATCTACATCACTAAAGCCCGTCAGCAGATCACTGGCATTAATTATCAATGGGGTGTCTTCGTTGGTACTCAGTATGGCAGTTGGTGAGCCGGTAGGGGCATCGTTTACGGCAACAACATTTAGGCTGCGAGTCTGGTTAGTCAAAGATGTAGTGCCATCACTTACGTCGTAAGTGATGGTCACTGTACCGTTGAAGTTATTACCAGGAGTGAAAACGAAGGTATCGTTACCAACATTTTCTAGAGTACCGTTGCTGGCTACTAGATTAACTACAGATAGAGTGTCTTCATCTACATCGCTAAACCCTGTGAGCAGGTCGCTGGCACTAATCACAAAGGCTTCATCTTCGGTGGCATCTGTCAGTACCGTAGTGGGGGAGCCGGTGGGGGCATCATTGATAGCCAACACATTAAAGCTCAGGGTTTGTTCGGTCAGGGCAGCAGTGCCATCGGTGACATCATAAACCAGGGTTACTTCGCCATTGAAGTTAGCTTCGGGGGTAAAGGTGAAGGTGCCATTATTATTGTTTACTAATGTTCCATTAGTGGCTGCCAGGTTAACAATTGATAAAATATCACCATCTACATCGCTGAATCCTGCCAGCAGATCGCTGGTATTAATGATAATAGCGATGTCTTCGTTGGTACTAGGTAATATGGCTGTTGGCTCGCCTTCGGGAGCACTGTTTTCGGTGTTGTTGGAAATAACGCTAAAGCTCAGACTTTGGTCGATCGCCGCATCAGTACCATCAGTGACATCATAAGTGAGATTAACTACCCCAACAAAATCGGCATCGGGAGTAAATGTATAGACCCCATCACCGTTGTCTACTAGGTTGCCATTGGTGGCTACCAAATTGGCTATTGATAAGGTGTCTTCTTCTACATCGCTAAAGCCCGCTAGTAGTTCACTGGCATTAATTGTCAGTGGGGTGTTTTCGTTGGCGCTCAATACAGCAGTTGGTGAGCCGATCGGGGCATCGTTCACGGCAATAACATTTAAGCTGCGAGTCTGATTTATCACAGATGCAATGCCATCACTTACATCATAAGTGAGGGTCACTATACCGTTGAAGTTAGCATCAGGGGTGAAAATAAAATTGCTACCAGTATTTTCTAGGGTACCGTTGCTGGCTACCAGGTTGACTACCGAGAGAGTTTCTCGATCTTCATCGTTTAGAGTGGCTCGATCGACATCACTAAATCCGGTTAGCAGACCGCTGGCGCTAATTATAAATGCCTCATCTTCGGTAGCATTTGCCAGTACTACGGTGGGAGAACCGGTGGGTGCATCATTGATGGCCAAAACATTAAAGCTTAGGGTTTGCTCTGTTAGGGCAGCGACACCATCAGTGACATCGTAAACCAGGGCTACTTCACCATTGAAGTTAGCTTCGGGGGTAAATGTGAAGGTGCCGTTGTTATTGTTTACCAACACTCCATTAGTGGCTACCAGGTTAACTATTGATAAAGTATCACCATTTATATCGCTAAACCCGGCCAGGAGATCGGCAGTGTTAATAACACTGTCGGTATCTTCGTTGGTATTGGGTAATATGCCTGTGGGTGAACCGGTAGGAGTATTATTTTCGACAATGACTGGGACAACATTAAAACTCAGGCTTTGGTTGGTAGCAACAGTAGTACCGTCGGTTACACCATAGGTAAGATTAACTACTCCAGCGAAGCCATCGTTGGGAGTAAATCTGTAGATACCATTGCCGTTGTCTAATAAGTTGCCGTTGGTGGCTACTAAGTTGACTACCGATAGTGTATCTCCATCAACATCACTAAAACCATTTAAGTCGTTAGCCAAAATCGTAAGTACGGTAGTACTTTGGGTGCCAATGATAACGCCAGCACTAGGATTGGTCAGGGAGAGGTTGATTGTTTCATTGGGTTCAAAAATGGTGTCATTGGTGATTGGGATTTCGACGATTTTGCTGCTTTCTCCATCGTTGAATACAACGTTAATTGGGCTATTATTGTAGTCTGCTAGAGCGGCAGATGTGCCATTGGCTAGGGTTAGGGTGGTGCTGATTTGACCTGTGGTACTGCCGGTACGAATTAGGGTGATTTGGCCGTTAGCATTCTCGTTGGTGGAGTATGCGTTGGTACTGAAGGCAATTTGGCTGATGGGAGCGACGTATTGAAAGGCGTTGGAGTTTAAGTCCAAACTGGTCGTGACATTTTGAAGCATGGCAATGAGTTCGTCGGGTTCAGTGCCTACTTTATCTATCAGTAGATTGGTGTTGGTTCCAGAAACTTGAAGGATATAGTTGCTGGCGGTGCCTTGGAGCTGGATTTGGTCTTCGTTGGGGTTGAAGTCGGTGATTGTGGCAAAGTCGTTGTTGCCACTGGTGGTAATGTTTTGATCGTCGTAGTAGATGTTGGCACTATCACCTAGGGTGAATCGATCGCTTCCTGTTCCTCCTCTGAAAGTATCTCTTTCATTAAATCCGGGGTTTAAACCATTAGCATCAACTCCGGTAAGAGTATCGTTTCCAGCACCACCATCGATAAAGTCGTTGCCAGCACCTCCATTGAGAGCATCATTGCCATCATTTCCCCGAAGGTTATCATTACCACCTAAGCCGAAAATATTATCATCTCCTGGAGTGCCATTGATCGTTTCACCATTAGCCGTACCCGTAAAATCTTGCCTCTCCACAGAGATCGACCTCCCATCCAAAACCACCACCCCCCGATCATCCACAGCCCTCAAACCAGCCAAAACCTCCCCACTCACCGTCTGCCCAGTAGCCGCCAACCGAAAAATCGCCCCCTCATCCCCTAACGTATCCACCGCCCCATTCAACACCTGATCGACCTTATGCCCAATCTCTTCCAACAACAATCCCACCACCGCAGCCACACCATTCCCCTGCCGCCCCAAAAAATCAGCCGAAACCAAAATCTCATCTAAATCAGCAGCATAAGCCCCGTTGGCAGTGCCCAACTCACCACCTGTCAACACCCTAATCGCCGGAATCAACCCAAAATCACCACCCAGCCACTGCTGCCTAATTCTCAGCAACTCCGAATTATCAACATCAACACCATAGATATCGGCGATCGAACCCAAAAAATCAGCCGAAGCAGCAAACCGAGCCAAATACTGATGAACTGAGGCGAGAACTTGATAACTTAACACCGATTGCTCCTGAAGATGAGTCTACTAGATAACATTCACAAGAGAATGATAACTGATGTTTTCTGATCGGAGAGAGGTTTATTTATTAAGTTTTGTTAACCAATGTGATATTTAATATATCAGTCGTGAACTGCATTGAGATAGAGCGTCGATCGAACCCTAAATCCTCACAAAAAAAGCAAGCTTTATGGCTTACTTTTTGAGTTCAAAAATTGCGCTAAATTACTACTAACCTTCACCCGGATTAAACTGGAACATCGAATAGACCACATTTCGACGAATATCAGTCATCATTTCTAAAAACATCTCATAGCCCTCCTGCTTGTACTCAATCAACGGATCCTTTTGGCCATAGCCCCGCAGCCCCACCGACTCGCGCAGCGACTCCATCGCCTGCAAATGCTCCCGCCAGAGATTATCAATTTGTTGCAAAATAAAGAACCGCTCAGCTTGGCGCATCAAGCCAGATTGAACCTTATCCACCAACCCCTCCTTCACATCATAAGCCTTGCGTACCTCCTCATACATAAAAGCCCGAATCTCTGGATAGGTCATATCTTCAAGCTGACTAGGATTCAGATCCTCAAACAAACTGACAAACTCCCGCGCCTTAGAAACCATCGGCTCCAGCTTCCACTCTTCGGGGGGCAGCTCCGGGTCGATATTTACATCAATAATATCTTGCATAGTTTTTTCGGCATAAACCAACACTTGCTCCTTCAGATCTTGGCCTTCTAATACCCGACGGCGCTCAGCATAAATAGCCCGACGCTGGTTGTTCATCACCTCATCGTACTCAAACACCTGCTTGCGCATATCGTAGTAATAAGTCTCAACTTTCTTTTGGGCACCTTCCAAACTATTAGTCAGCATCTTAGATTCGATCGGCATATCTTCCTCAACCTGGAACATATCCATCATCTTACCCACCCGATCGCCACCAAAGATCCGCATTAGGTTATCTTCTAAACTCAAGAAAAAGCGCGTCGAACCTTTATCCCCCTGGCGACCAGCCCGACCCCGCAGCTGATTATCCACCCGGCGTGATTCATGACGTTCGGTGCCTACTACATGTAGACCGCCAATATTTAGTACCTCTTCATGCTCTCGATCGGTGAAAGCATCATATTCTTTACGGATCGATCGATAGGCATCGCGCAGTTTTTGAATAGCGGGGTTATCGGTAGGCGCTTTTTCACAGGCCACTGCAATCACTTCTTCGGCATCTAATTCCGAAAGACTTTGTAGACCGTAGTGAGTAACAGCAAAATCGATCGATGATTTTAAGAGCTTTTCAGTTTCTGCTGAAATTTTAGTAGGGAAAATATCTGGCGAAGCTTTCCAGGTTTTCACCTTTTTCGGTGAACCACCAAAGCCCTGACCCGAAGCATTACTCACCTGCTCAGTACCCGGTACTTGCATAAATGCAAATTTACTATCATCTTCTGGGGCAACGACTCGGGGGAATAAATATTCCCGAATCTTTAGTCTGGCCATATAGTCAGAGTTACCACCCAGAATAATGTCAGTACCTCTCCCTGCCATGTTGGTGGCGATCGTTACGGCTCCTTTGCGGCCTGCTTGTGCCACGATTTCCGATTCTCTCTCGACATTCTCGGGCTTAGCATTCAGCAAATTATGCGGAATTTCGAGCTGACTAAGTAACCGCGAAAGCACTTCCGACTTCTCGACACTGGTAGTACCAACTAGTACTGGCCTGCCCGCTTGGTGATATTCTTTGCATTCCCCAGCGACAGCATTCCACTTGCCCATCTCGGTTTTGAACACCATATCAGCAAAATCCATCCGCTGCCGGATGCGATTAGTCGGCATTACCGTAACTTGAATTTTGTAGGTTTTTTCCAGCTCCACCTCTTCAGTTTTAGCAGTCCCAGTCATGCCGCTGAGCTTTGGATAGATCAAAAAGAAATTTTGGTAGGTAATAGTAGCTAGAGTTTGGCTTTCGTTTTTAATTTCTACGCCTTCTTTAGCTTCTACAGCTTGGTGCAAGCCATCACTCCAACGCCGACCGCTCAAAACCCGACCAGTGGATTCATCCACAATCACAATTTCACCATCGCGAATAATATAACTAACATCGTTAATATATAGTTCTTTGGCTTTAATGGCATTGAATATATAGTGTGCCCAAGGATCTTCCTCGTTATAGAGGTCATCTACTCCCAATATTTTTTCGGCTTCGGCAAAACCTTCATCAGTTAGTAGAGCATTCTTGGCTTTCTCATCTACCTCGTAGTGCTCTACTTTCTGCAACATTTTAGCGACTCTGGTAGCCTCTTGATATTTTTCGGTAGGTCGTTCAACCTGACCAGAAATAATCAATGGTGTTCTGGCCTCGTCAATTAAAATGGAATCTACTTCGTCAATTACACAATAATTAAAAGTGCGCTGTACCACATCAGAAATAGAAGTGGACATGTTGTCGCGTAAATAGTCAAAACCTAGCTCACTGTTGGTGGCATAGGTAATATCGCAACGGTAATTTTTCTGCCGCTCGGCTGGAGTCATCTCTGATTGAATTAAACCTACCGATAAACCCAAAAAGCGATGAATTTGCCCCATCCACTCTGCGTCACGACGCGCCAAGTAATCGTTTACCGTAATGACATGTACTCCTTTACCACTAAGCGCATTCAGGTAAGCAGGCAGGGTAGCAACCAAGGTTTTTCCTTCCCCGGTTTTCATTTCGGCGATTTGGCCATTGTGTAACACCATGCCACCCAACATTTGCACATTAAAGTGCCGCATCCCCAACACTCTTCTGCCCGCTTCTCGGACTACTGCAAAAGCTTCGGGTAAAATTTCGTCTAAGATTTCCTTTTCTTCTTCATCGTTGTCTGCTTTCTCTAGGCGCAGCTTAAACTCAGTGGTTTTGGATTTCAGTTGCTCGTCACTCAAAATTTGCAGCTCTTCTTCTAGGAGCTCAATCTCAGTGACGATCGGCTGGAATTTCTTTAATTTACGAGCGTTGGGGTCGCCTAGGAGTTTTTTCAGCATGGTCGGCAGATAGGTGATCTATAAAATTTAATATCGCTGGCAATTTCCCTCTCAAGAGACAAAGCTCCCACAAGGTGATACCAACAGGCGGGTTAGTCGATTGAAAATACTTTCCGACCCAAACCAGACACCGCTTGATAATTATCACAGGATTTTAACATTTATACAGAAACTTGTACCGAGGGAGGATGAGTTACCACCTGGCAACAGTTTGTGCATGAGGGCTTAGCTCCCCAACCACATTGCCTCAGACTACTTTCTCTAGACTGACCCCTTAAAATTGGCCACTTAGAAACGATAACCACCACCGATACTCATCACTGCTCCTAAGGGAGCATCACTGGTGATCGGCACCTTTATATCAGCAGTGATGGCAATACTGTTATTTGCCGATATGTCTACTCCGATCTGCGCAAAAGGGGCGATCGAAGTCTCTGGTCTACCACCGTTATTAGAATTGTAAGTATTTACGCCAATGCCAGCAAAAGGTGTGAAGGGAGAATTTTTGATGTCAAACTCATAAGTTGCCGAACCACCCGCTACGGTTACACCAGAACCAGACAGATTAGCAAAACTATAGGATGGCCGCACGGCAATGCTGTCAGTAATGTGCAGTTTGCCACCAATACCCACCGTGGTCTGACCATTTACAAAAGTCACGATCGGGCCCAAAAAGCTATCATTTTTGTCGGACTCGGCCTGTGCTGACTTGGCCGACCAAGAGATAAGAATGAGCGGAATGCCCAACCAATAAAGACTTTTCATGGATATGACAGATAATGGGTTCTTGGGGAAGCAGACCGAGTTGATGGCTGAATTGTGCCCCGGCGTATTGGCAGCTAATCAATTTTAAGCCCGCTTGGACTAATTACTGTAAGCCGAATCACGGGAGTTAAAATCGATAGTTGGCTCCCAAAGAGAAATTCGTATTCAACCTGTTGTTGAAAGGTACCTGGATATTGCCACCGAGAGATAAGTTTTCGCTGGCATTGATCTCCACCCCGGCTTGACCATAAAAGGTCACTTGATTAAATTGTTGGGTGGTGGTTGGTCCGCCAAGCAAGCTAGTGGTGGTGGAGATGCCACTTAATGAGGCTAGACCAATACCGGCATAGGGCGTGACTTGCGAATATCGAGGGAAATCAAAGTCGTAGGTAACTCCGGCCCCTAGGTCAATGCCGTTAGCCGGAAAGCGCAAAAATGGCCGCAGCGATAAATTATTTTTGACCTGAAAAACATTTTCGGTGAGATGTAACTTACCCGCGACTCCAAAGGTGCTGCTTCCACTACCAAAGGTAAAAGTTGGGCCAATGCTATTTTGCTTGGCCTGGGCAAAAGCAGCCATTTCGGCATGGGCAATAGTCACCAGTGCTAAGCAACCGGCAGAAAAAAATCTAACTGGAGAAAATTTGATCGCAAAAGGCTGGTGCATGGATATGTGTGAGATTATTTCCTTGGTCGAGAGTAATATACCCTACAAATACTTAGTAAGATTTCAGCCAATATGCTGAGCAGCAAGATTCATAAACAAAGCTTTTGTTTATTTCTGTCAAGTTTTCCAGCCTCTGATAACCGTCTGGCTAGGGGAGTAATGATCAAAATATTGAATCCTGAAACCAAGGAAATAACTGATTAAAATTTCATATACTTGAACTTCTGACTGCTTGACCATTTCTTTCGCTTATTTCGCCCTAAATTACGGCCGGATCTATGCCTCATCTTGTATTAGTTAACCCCCAAATTCCTCCTAACACCGGCAATATTGCTCGCACTTGTGCAGCCACTAAAACCGACCTACATCTGGTCAAGCCATTGGGTTTTGAGATCACCGATCGATACCTAAAACGGGCGGGGCTAGACTATTGGCCCTACGTAAAATTACACATTCATGAGTCGATCGAAGATTTGTTAGAAATTCAGCAGCAGCAAAATAGTCGTTGGATCGGTTTTACTGTCAGAGGCGCTGGCCCTTTTCAAGATTTTTCTTTTCGAGAAGATGATTGGCTATTGTTTGGTAGCGAAACAGAAGGCTTACCCGCTATTGCTTTAGACCATTGTGTAGCCAAGCTATATATTCCCATGCGTGAGCCGGGAGTGAGGAGTTTGAACTTATCGGTAAGTGTGGCGGCTGGTTTGTGCGAGGTCTATCGACAAATTGGTTGGGATTAATTTCTTGTGATTTGCTACTGGCCAGCTTTTGGGATGCAACTCATATCTGGTTTTGTAATGAATGATACCGTTTAAATATAAGTAATCTTTATTGATTTTCTGAGACAGTCGAGCCAAAGATGACCGTGTTTTATTTCATGCTGAATGTCTCCATTATCTGAAAATGGCTAAGAGCGAAAGCTTACAGCTTGTCATATTTTGTGTTACTGTCTGGATGGAGGGATTTCCTCCGCAAATATACGGTTGTGAGATGTAGAGATACTGGCTTAGAGTCGTGCTATCAACATTCATCAGGTGTAAGTGACTGTTTGCGTGATACTTCGCTGAGTATTGCTTGGCAGTGGCAGTGAAAAGAGCTTCTAGGTTAAAAAAAGATTAAGTTCTTGTAACCGTTACATAGCTTAATAAATTGACGCATTCACAAGGCTAGAAAGAAAATCTTTTTTCAGAAAAGCTTGCAAAACGTTACACATTCTCATAAAGTTGTTTTTGAGCAGTAAGGCTTTTGACTTACTGAGTCTGAGTTCCGCTCAGATTCTCGCCCTGAGGCTAACCTTGTTGTTGGCCAAAGATGAAGATTTGCTGATAAGTTGCAGCAAATTTTCCAGAAGACGTGGTGCTAAATTTTTTTATTTGGTGTGATTGGAGTTGCTCGATTGGTCACCGAACTTACGTGGGAATTATTTCTCACTAGCATTGTTCGACTGCCATCTCGTCCATTCAAAATAGGAGTTTATTTTTGAAGACCGAAATTTCTCAGAAGGCTTTATTCAAGCCTTCCACAGCCGCTTTTAGCGCTATTTCTAAGAACCGCTTGTTCTTTTCATTGCTTCAAGTTATTCAGCCTACAGGCCGATTTCAAGGGCGATCTATTTCTAGGTTTGTTGCCAGGGTCTCGTTGACACTCGGTATTTGTGGCTTAGCGGTCTCACCTCTTTGTGAGGGGGTCAACGCCACGAGAGTTCCCACCCAGGAAAACAATCACGTCGTACTGAATTCAGTTGATTCAGATTACCAAGGCACTGATGCCGGACTTGTTGGTCAGAAGGTAGTCGCCCAACGCATTAGCGTTAACCAAACATCGGCACCTCGCTACACTAGTTCCAGCACCGTTAATCCGTCTGGAATTCAGTTAGTTGTTCCTGCTCCTCGCACCAATGTAATTCCTGCTTCCGCTCAACCTAGAGTTGCGACTGGTAGCAGCTATGGTTCTGAGCAATTTGCCGCCAATTTTGTTTGGCCAACGAGAGGCACACTTAGTTCTAACTACGGTAGACGCTGGGGACGGATGCATGCCGGGATTGATATTGCTGGCCCGATTGGCACTCCTGTAGTAGCAGCCGCTGATGGTGTAGTAGTTTCTTCCAGCTATCAAGGCGGCGGTTATGGAAACGTAATTGATATTCAACATACCGATGGCAGCATGACTCGCTATGGTCACAACAATCGCTTGATTGCTAGTGCGGGCCAAGCAGTGAAGCAAGGTCAGCATATTGCTGATATGGGTAACACTGGTCGCAGTACTGGTCCTCACTTGCATTTCGAGATCCACCCCAACGGTGGCACAACAGTGAATCCTTTAGCTTATTTACCTAGATAGACTGCTCTAGATTAATTTGATCTAGCAAAATGATGGACGAAAAAGGGCGCTTAGCGCCCTTTTGTGCGTGTTTTTTTAGAGGATTTTTGCTATATTGGTATGTCCGCACTGCCTAGCACTTTCTGATCTAGCGTTTTATGAGTTTGCCAAATCGAGACAAGATTCGGATCATGGGTGCCCGCCAGCACAATCTGAAAAATATCAGCCTAGAACTACCCCGCGATCGACTAATTGTATTTACTGGTATTTCTGGTTCTGGCAAGTCTTCTTTGGCCTTTGATACCATTTTTGCCGAAGGGCAACGCCGTTATGTAGAATCTCTCAGCGCCTATGCCCGCCAGTTTTTGGGTCAGCTCGAAAAGCCCGAAGTAGATGCGATCGAAGGATTAAGTCC
>JAYUSV010000404.1:0-13157 GCA_043755495.1 Synechococcales cyanobacterium | reverse complement strand
TGCTCTAGTTCCGTTGGTGTCATTGGTGTGTCCTCCTTCGCTTCCTAGCTTATCACCATCAAAGCACCCTCTATCTCTTCTGACCTGAATACTTACGTCCATTGGGAAGAAAGGTTAGAAGTTTCCAGTCATCAGGATCGATGGGGTCTAGAAGCTCAGCATCCTCGAACATGAAGTTATCACTTTCTTGTTGCGCTCGAAAGCTATCAGTGCCGAGTGGGAAGTGATCCCACTTTCCACCATCTGTTTTATTTGCGACATCATCGCGGCGTTGATTACACCACTGACAAGAATAACGATAGTTCTTCCAGTCAAAGGCAAGCCACCAATAACCTTCATGGTTTAGGTCTTCTGCAACTCGGTTTTTGGGTCGAAAGTGATCAATATTTTTATCGGAACCTGGGTTTTGGCTTTCTGAATACCAACATTTTCCATTTTGGAGTTTAGCTAATTCAGGAGCTAGATCTCGCCAAATTTTTTTGCGGTTTGACATATTTAACCCATCTGTAATTGCTTTTTTACGGGCAGTTGCAACATCAGTTCGGTTTTGTCGAGCTTGAAGCTCAGCATCCATAATTTCTATGCGAAGTTGGTTGAGGGCATCGTTCGCACGTTGTTGCCATTCAGAAGGAAAATTGAGCTGTCCAATATCGACCCAACGCATTATCTTATTGCCTCCATCTGTAGTTCAGCGATCGCTTCCTCAAGAACTTCACGCGCAATTCTATCGATTTCTGCCTGTTTTTCTGGATCTACAAATTGCATACCAGCCATCAGATCGCTGTGGCGTTGACTCCAAGCACGAATGAAAGCTGCATAATAGGGATCGCTAAATGCTTTTTGGAATCCGGCATCTTCTAAGCGCTGATTAATTTTTTCTAGCTCTTTTTCTTCTTTTGGAGTCAAAGACCCCTCTCTGGCAATGATCCGAACCTTGCTATCTAAGTCGGCAAGTGTTTCCTCATCTAGGTCACTACGCATTCCAAACATTTCACTTGTCAGGATACCAGTAAATCCAAGCCCACGCGGATTGATACTGGGCTGTCCCCACTTGCAAACACCTGTCCGCCAATCTCGCTTAAGAAGATGGATTTGCTCTTTAAACAGGCTTGCTATCACCAAAGGGTCATGGGTTGACATGAGAATTTGACTGGTCTGTTGTGCTTCTGATTCACTGGAATCTTCGCTCATCACCCGAGCTAATAGCTTCAGATAATCCACACTCCAATGTGGGTTGAGATGTGTATCTGGTTCATCAAGCAATACCAACGACTGATTCGATTTGGTAAACCGAATTAAACCAAGTACCATCAATAATTGTTGTTCACCTTCACTCAATTCGTGAAAAGCAATACCGACTTGCTCTGTTTCAGTTGCTTTGACACGAACCTGAATTTTTACATCATAAATAAGTTCTGAAAAATCTGTGCTTTCAAGTGCAAGAAAAAACGTTCGGGCATCTTGGTACTCAGCAGCAAAGGCATGTAAACTCTGCAAGTCAGGGAGGAAAAAGTAGTAGTGTTCTTCTTTTCTAGAGCGAAAACCATCAGGAACAGTTTGCTCTATAAGCATCGGCGCAACTGCAAATCGCCGCAGTCTCTCCATCACTCGGCGCATGATACCAGTTGCACCCCAGAAATTTTCGGCGGTTTGGCCTTTCTTTGCCCAACGAGGTTTACGGATAATGAATAGTGCTGATTCAAAACCAATAATTCGTAATCTTTCTGCAAGGAACTGATTTATTTTTTCATCTTGTTTATGGCAAAAGGCCAGCAGTACATATTTTGCATGATGATTTTCGGCACAGAAAAATCGTCGTTGTTCTAAGAGAAGGTTTAATGTATCAGGATCATCAGAAGTTGCATTGAGTAATCGATCATAGTGATCCTGCTTCATCGGTAAAAAGTGTTCAGCTAATCGATTAGTAGGGCCAGAATAGTAGCCAAAGATAAATCGAGGCAATAGAAGTTGTTCACGTTTGATATTTTCAAGTTTTTCTGGTTGCTTATCTCCTTCTATCAGCTTTCCTGCCATTAATTTAGGCCGCTTCATTTCACTGGGTTGCCAAAAAATTTCGACTATCTCACCATCGATCGCATAACGCAGTCGATAACCTTTCATTGGTTTCTGTGTCCACTGATTTTTTTCCCACCATCTATGTAAATCACGAAAAATAATAACTAATGCTTCAAAAAGATTTGATTTCCCAGTACCGTTCCAGCCCAGTACAACGTCTATACTATGAGAGGGATCGAAATGAACAGCGTAATCGCTTAAATTCTTGAAATCTTCTAGCCAAAGTTCTATTAACCGGAAACGTCCTTGCTCTGCTGAAGGCTTCTCAATAATCATTTCATTTGAACTTTGCACTTGAGATGACTGTGCCTGCTCAGGTCTCTCAAATGCAGCCCGGATTTCGGGTATTTCTCTTAAAGCCTCATAAAACTGTACAGTTTCTTCGGCTTTAAATCCGGCTCGATCAAAAAGTTGGCGGGCATCTGCTCGATCGCCTAATTCTCCAAAAGCTGAACGGAGAGCATCTGAGTAATCTGCTGATTTTTTCATGGTAATTTTTACATTTTTTTTATTAGATTTACTGATAGTTTTTTCAGTCTTTCTTTCAGATTCTACACGTATTTTCTCAGCCTGAATTTTCTCGATCAGGACAGATGCCGGTTCATCATTCGGATCTTGTGACACCAACTCACCTCTAAATGCCTTGTCTAGCAATATAGGGATTAACCGTTCGATTCGATCACAAGCATTGTGATATAGGGTTTCAATGTGATCAATCTGAGTAAATAGTGCTTCAACAAGACGTACAATTTCTCGTTGTTCATCAATAGGGGGAAGCTGAATTATAATAGATCTTAACCCAAATAATGGAATGGTTTTTTGCGCTGTTCCTTTTGCCAAGGCTATGGCTTGCCTATTTAGATCATTTGCACCAAGTGAATAAAAAAGAAATTTACTCAATATTTGCGATGAATCTGATTTAAAAATTGCAATATGACGCTGAAATACAAAAGGTTTATCAGTATCTACTAAAGCAGGAATTGCGATTGAGCCTGTTACTGAAAATAGAATATCTCCAGCTTTTGGTCTTCGCATATCTTTCAGGTTTTCAAAGTATGAATTTGGGACAAAGCGTGTTGCTTTATCTAATCTCAAGTATCCATCATTGATAGCAGCAATGGTTATAAATGGGATACCTTGTTTTACTTGTGGTGGAGCCTGATGATCTCCATCAGTAATTGATAAACATATTTCATTTAATGTTTTATTCTGCCATGCAGGCAAAGCTTTATTTTTTCGCCAATCATCTGTCAGATCTCCTGATGTAGCTATGGAAAGAATAGATTGACGAAATTGATCGAGAATCAGTGGTATTCGATCAAGTTGATTTCGACATGCATCTACCTGTGAAAGCAATATATCAAGCTTATCAGCAATCCGTTTCTGTTCATTGAGAGGAGGAATAGGAATAGGCATAGAAGCAATCGCTACTCGACTAAGTTCTATTTGATTTGTTGCTCCAGTGGCAATATTTGCAATGTTTTCTTGAACTGTAGCACTTTGAAGCCAAGAGAATAAAAAACGAGGATCGATTGATGTCTGACAAGGTCTGATAATAGTGACGTGACTGTCTACAACTTTTGGTGGCTTTAAGTCATGTTGCGTGACTAGATACGCCCGTCCTAGTGTGCCTCTGCCTGTGCTGTTACAAAGTATATCCCCAGATCGGATAAATTGTTCAGATGTCCATCGATCAAACTGGCTAGGATCGACATACTTAAGATGCTGATTTTGAAGACCAGACCATCGAATTGCTCTTTGGTTAATGACTGGTAGACTACTGCTACGGACATAACTTGGCTGTTTACCACGAGATAAATATTCAGTAATATCTAAGATTGTTGTTATTTTCCACCCAGAAGGTAATTTACTCATGATTTTACTTCCCAATTTTCGACCTGCAAACTATAAACACGATCAAATACCATTACGTCTAAATTTCGATTTGTCAGTCCGATAGCAAGATCGAGATACTGGATTCCATCTCGCCCCAGATACTGGCTTATTTTAGTACTATCCATTTCTACAAACTTACCTCCTCACCTAATTCTTGCAAGATTCCTCTTAGTTCTGATAAAGCTGCTTCTAGTTCACCAATTGCTTCCCTTGCCAAGATTGTGGGTTCAGGCAAATCGCCAGTACCCTCATCTCGATCGTCTTTGAGCCAAGAAATATCTAAGTTGTCCCCTCGTTCACTAATCCAATTCCGCGAGAATCTTCTAAATCTTCCTGTCTCCCCGCCATCAACCCGATGGCCAAGACTGGCCGCTTCACCCACGGGATCATCTCCAAACGCGACTTCAAACTCAGCGAAATGGTTGCGGGTCAACGCTGTCCGTTTACCAAACTGGGGTAAATTAGCACGTAGATCGTAAACCCAAACCTCTTTAGTACTATCCTGCTCCTTTTTACCGCGAGTGAAAAACAGTACATTAGTTTTAACTCCTTGAGCGTAGAAAATTCCAGATGGCAACCGCAAGATGGTGTGGAGATTGCATTTGTCCATTAGATCAACTCGAATTTGTTTCCCCACATTGTTTTCAAACAATACATTATCCGGCATCACAACAGCGGCACGACCACCAGGCTTTAACCCTAAATAAATATGCTGCAAAAAGCAAAATTGCTTGTTGCTGGTAGGAAAAGCGAAATCTGGACGTTCAGGCAAACCACCGCCTTTTTTACTACCAAAGGGTGGATTAGTAAGCATTAATGTAGCCTGTGGTAAAGCTTTCCCCTGAAACGAAAGAGTATCACCGTATAAGATCCCTGCACCTTGCGGATCTGAATCAATTCCATGCAGCATTAAATTCATCAAGGCTAGGCGGTGAGTATCTAGGACATGTTCCATGCCGTAAAAAGTATTGGTTTGATACTTATGTTTTTGCTTCTCTGTCCAACTATGAATATCATTATGCTCCCGAATATATCGATTAGCCGCAATTAAAAACCCTCCTGTACCTGCCGCCGGGTCTTGAATAATGTCATCTAAGGTGGGGCGCATTACATGCACTATGCTGTCAATCAACGAACGGGGCGTAAAATACTGTCCTGCACCCGCTTTCTTCTCATTAGCATTTTTTTCTAGCAACCCCTCATACACATCACCAAAATCTTCTTTTCGGGCACTGTACCAGTCAAGCTTATCAATTTCTGTAACCAGTGTAGAAAGTGTAGAAGGCTTCTTAATTGAAGAACCGGCCTCAGCAAAAATTTCTTGAACCAGCACAGATCCTTGGCTACTTAGGTAGGTAAGGATCTGTTTGTAAAAGCCAAGCTGTTCGGGGGCATTTTTGTTGGTTAGGTCATCCCAACGGTAGCCTGTTGGAATCTGGTTCTCTACTAAAGTTTCTTTTGCCATCTTGAGAAACAGTAGATATGTCAATTCTATAACATACTCATGAAAGGTTACTCCGCCGTCCTTGAGGACGTTGCAGAGATTCCAAAGCTTGGCAACAATGTCGTAGGTGGTAGTACTCATAAGCAGCGATTATACCCCGATTTCGTCACTTCAAGGGCAATATTAGACTCGCCATATTCTCTAGCGCAACTCTAAAGAAGTGATGTTTATTACTCAATTGCCGATCGGCAGCACAATAATCACCTTCGTTCCCTTGCCCAACTCACTGTTAATCGACAACTCTCCCTGATGCCGCTGCACGATCGACTGCACAATAGACAGTCCCAACCCCGATCCACCACCGCGTTCGCCACTGCGCACCGGATTCACCCGATAAAACCGATTCAACAATCGAGGCAAATCGGCAGCCCCGATTCCCATCCCTTGATCTTGCACCACCACCTGAACATTGAGCGCACTACAGGTCAAAGAAATTACGATTTTCGGCACAGGTTGCTGGTCAGCGTCAGTATATTGAATAGCATTGTCAATCAGATTAGTAAACAAACGCGCCAACTGATTCCAATCACCAGCCACATTAAACTCCGGGGCATCAGCAATCTCTAACTGAAGTTGAATCCCCCGTGCCTGCGCCGCCAACTTCTGCTCCTCGGTCACTTCCATTAATAAAGCGTCAATTGGCACCACTTCAAAAGCCATCGGAGCATCACCGCTATCTTGACGCGCCAAAAACAACAGATCATCTACCAACTTACCCAAACGACGAGTCAAACGTTCGATCACCAGTAACTGCTGCTTTTGAGCGATCGGCATCTGCACATCCGTCGCCAAAGCCACCTGTACATTGGTCTGAATTGTGGCCAACGGGTTACGCAACTCATGCGAAGCATCAGCCGTAAACTGCTTAAGCTGCTGATAAGAAGCTTTAATTGGCTCGATCGCCAGCCCCGATAAAAACCAGCCTACTCCTGCGACCACCCCGATCGTTGCTGTAGTCGCAGCCAACAAATCTAAAAACAAATCTTGAGTTGGTTTCGTCACCTCAAACCAAGGATGACTAACCCGCAGCCAGCCTAATACCTGACCATGAAACCTAATCGGGCGCACAATTTGGCGTAGTAAATGCTGTGGATCTAGAGTGACAGTAGCACCGCCGGTATCCTGGCGGAGTATTAACCTCGGTGGGTCTGCCCAGGTAGACCAAAGCAGTTTGCTGTGCAGATCAAACATTTCCAGATCAATATGGTCATCTTCTAAATCAGCAGCATTGTTGTGAAAACTTTCTGCCACATCAATTTGGCCGTGACTATCAATGGCGATCGATCGCATCACCACTTCCACAATATGGTCGAGAGTGTCATCGATTCTTTCGATCAACGTGCCCCGCACATAAAAGAAGACCCCACTAGCAAACACGATCAGCACTACCGCAGTGACAATCGAGTACCATAGAGCTAATTGACGACGAGTAGTCTGAAACAAAACTTAAGAAAGAAATAAAGAACTTTGAGTAAAAAGTAATACTCTATTTGATGATGAAAATCGCTAGAATAAGTGCAGCCGTGCCTCGTGATTCTAACATTTGCCCTAAGCAATGAGCTATTGTCTAAATCCTAGCTGCCAAAAGCCGGAAAATCCACCCCAAACTAAAGTTTGTTTGGCCTGTGGAACCGCACTTTTACTCAAAGATCGCTATCGCGCCAGTCGCTTTCTTGATTCTGGCGGCATGAGTCGTGCCTATCTGGCAGTAGATGAAGACACACCATCCCGACAGCTCTGTGTGATCAAGCAATTTTTTCCGGCTCCCCATGTTGCCACTAACCCCAAATCTTTTGGTAAATCACTAGAGCTGTTTAAGCGCGAAGCAAAGCAGCTCGATAAGCTCGGTCGTGAATCTCAAAACATCCCCAAATTATTAGCTTTCTTAGAACAAGATCAAAAGCTGTACTTGGTGCAAGAATATATTGACGGCCAAAATTTGCTAAAAGAAATGTCAGCAAATGGCCCCTACAGCGAAACTCATATTCGCCAGTTTCTGCAAAAGATTCTGCCGGTGTTGCAGTTTATCCACGGCCAAAACATCATCCACCGCGATATCAAACCAGAAAATGTGATGCATCGCCAGAATGGCCAGTTAGTCCTCATCGATTTTGGCCTTTCTAAGCAGTTGACTGACAACGTAAGTAGGCGAGGCACAACTGGCGGCACGATGGGCTATGCCCCGCCAGAACAGATTCGCAGTGGGCAAGCTTTTCCAGCTACCGATTTGTTTGCTTTGGGTGCGACTTGTATTCATTTGTTGACTGGCGTAACCCCCGATAATCTCTATGACTTTCAACAAAATCGCTGGATCTGGCGTGATCTCCTAGCCAAAAATCAGCGTTATGTGAGCGATAATCTGGCAGAAATTTTCGACAAAATGCTGGAATCGCGGGTAGAAAAACGTTATCAGTCGGCTCATGCCGTGATCGAGGATCTTGCTAATCCCCTCACTCGATCGATGCAGGCCAAGCGCAAGAAACATATGCTATTGGCTGCTATCACTATTCCGCTCTTGGCTACAATCGGAGCTGGACTGCTTTTGATAGATCGAATCAAATGTTCGATCGGCATCGAGACTTCTTTTTGCTTGGTCGATCGCGGGTCACGTAAGATCAATGGCATCGAGTATTTCCCCTTTGCTCCGGCTGCCGATAGCCAAGGCAAGTCAGCAGAATTTAACATGGCAATTTTGACCGACGAATTTCGCTGGCATCCCGGCTCTGCTACTGAGGTTAGTTTGGCTGATGCTAGCTCCAAGCCTCTCAGCCAGTTAAAAACCTTGTTAGAAAGCAAAGACATTGTCAAAATCATGGATAATCCCAATCAGATTGTTGCCATCGGGACATCTTCTTGTGAAGGCTCACAGCAAGAAGAAGAAACCCGCGCCATGGAGAGGGCTAAAACCATTCAGCAAGATTTAGGCAGAACAATTTTTGCGGTCAAAGAGTACCCAATTCTCAATCTTGGCCAATACCGGAAAGATTCTTGCAGTCGTAGTGCCAAAGACAATGCTTTCCAGCGCAGTGTAATTTTGATCGGTATTCGGCGCGAATCTAAAGGAGTTGTGCTCAACCAAGCTTTATATAACCGCTTGAAAAATATCAGCAAAGACTTCAAATTAGAAGACTATTCTTTAGGTGCCCCTGAAAACTTCAAGCTTTGGACTAGTGATCCACCTCTATCAATCACCGATAACCCCAAAATTAATGCTACCTCCCAAGTTAAAAACTAATCCAGGCTGTCGGGGCATCTGGTAGACTAAAAAAGCTGAATTTTGGTCGATCGAATATGAATTTACCCATCCCGGTAGTTGTTAATGGTGCCGCTGGCAAAATGGGCCTAGAAGTAATTAAGGCCGTTGCCCAAGCCACAGATATGGTGCTGTTTGGGGCGATCGATCGCAACCCCAAAATTCAAGGCGAAGATATTGGCCTGTTAGCAGGCTGTGGTGAATTAGAAATTCCGGTGGTAAATGATTTACAAGCCACACTGGCCATGGCCTCGCAAGGAAAGCAACAGGCCGTGATGGTGGATTTTACTCATCCTGATGGAGTTTATGAAAATGTACGCTCAGCGATCGCCTATGGAGTTCGCCCGGTAGTGGGCACCACCGGACTCAGCGAAAAACAAATGGCCGAGCTAGCTGAGTTTGCCGACAAAGCCAGTACCGGCTGTCTCATTATTCCCAACTTCTCGATCGGGGTGGTGCTAATGCAGCAGGCCGCTATGCAGGCCGCTAAGTATTTTGAAAACGTCGAAATTATCGAACTGCACCACAACCAAAAAGCTGATGCCCCCAGCGGCACAGCCGTACAAACAGCCCAGTTACTAGGAGAGCTAGGTCAAACGTTCAACGCCCCACTAGTGGCAGAAACCGAAAAAATCACCGGAGCCAGAGGCGCACTAGCTAACGAAAATATTCGAATTCATAGCATCCGTCTTCCTGGCTTTATCGCCCACCAAGAAATCCTGTTTGGTGCAGCAGGTCAAATCTACACACTCCGCCACGATACGATGGATCGGGCTTGTTACATGCCTGGTGTTTTATTATCGATCCGCAAAATCCTTGGCCTGAAATCTTTAATCTACGGCCTAGAAAAAATCCTGTAATCACCTCAGGGTTTTCTGGGTAGCAAAAAAAAATAGGTGCTAGCAAGCCGCTCTTGACTTCCTAATGTTTAGCCGATCAGCAAAATCTGTACAACGCTACCAGCAACTGCATTTTGCCCTATCGGCAACATCACCAAAGCGTTTGCCCACGCCAAATTAATTAAATTACCAGAACTGTGCCCCCCAGCTACTGGCATAAATTTTTGTCGATCGTTGTTAATTTCTACTCTGCCCCACAAATAGCTCTCTCGTCTGTTATCCGATCGCAAATCAACTCCTGTCACTGCTTCCGACCAAGGCAACTGCGGCTGAGCAATTCCAGCCACCTGCTGAAATCCTAAATAAATAAAGCGCCAACAGCTCACCAAAGCCGAGACGGGATTTCCTGGTAGCCCAAAATATAAAGTCCGCCCACCGGCCTTCTCAAAAGTTGCCACTGTCAAGGGCTTACCCGGCTTCACTGCCACCGCCGTGATGTGAATTTCACCACCCAGTCCGGCTAAAACTCGATCGACATAATCATAATCGCCCACCGATACTCCGCCAGTAGACAGCACAATATCTGCCGTATCAATTGCCCGCCGCATCATGACAGCTAGCTCCTGCGGATTATCTGGCGCATTCCCAATTAAAACCGGCTCACCGCCCCACTGTTGAATCAGAGCCATCAAAGCATACTGATTAGAATCCACAATTTGCCCAGGAGCTAGAGTATTACCGGGTTGTACCAACTCATTACCGGTGGAAAGAATCGCCACCCGAGTCTTGCGGTAGACCTGTACTTGAGGATATTGAGCCGCCGCCAACACCGCGATCGAAGCCGGTAATAGGCGCGTCCCTTTGGTTAACAACACATCGCCAATTTTGGCAAAATCACCCTGCTGGCGCACAAATTCGCCCACAGCTTTAGCCGGTTCAATAATCTGTATTTGATCACCAATACGCTGAGTATTTTCTTGAATAATGATCGTGTCAGCTCCAGTAGGCAGCATTGCCCCAGTAAAAATCCGGGCGGCTTGACCCGATTCAATACTTTTAGTAGGTGCTATCCCTGCCGGAATTTCGCTGACAATTTGTAGCCGATCGATGCCTGCCTGTATATCTGACCAACGCACCGCGTAGCCATCCATTGCCGAATTATCCCAATGGGGAAAATCCAGCTTGCTGATAACTGATTCTGCCAAAATCCGACCTTGCGCCAGATGTAATGGCACAGACTCAGTATTTGCAATAACCTGACTCAGCTCTAAAATTAATGTGGTTGCTCGATCGGTGCTAATCATCAGGTTGCTAACCTCACGATCGCTGCTTTTACAGTGGCCGGAAGCTGACGCATTACTTTGCCTTTTGCAATATCCACTGCTACTAGAGCAACGGTCGCAGTAGTGTAGGTGATGCTCTGATCAATTGACTGAATTTCGTAATCCATTTTGATTCGTAGTCCATTCAGGTTTTGTAACTTGCACTTCACTACTGCTATTGCCCCCATTGGCAACGCCCGATGATAGCGCAAAGACATCTCTACCACGGGTAAATCACAGCCCATCTCCACAAGACTAGTGAAGTCAACCCCAATTGCTTTCAAACATTCAATACGTGCCTGCTCCATCCAGGTCAAGTAAGCCCCATGCCAAACATTTCCGGCATAGTCAGTATGGTGAGGATAGACTGTAATTGGATATTCAAACCAGTTTTCGTTGGTAGCATTGTAGAATGATTTTTCAATTTCAGATCCTGATATTGAATTTGACAGCTTGGAGGGTTCAGGCATAAGTTAAGTGGATTTTCAAGGCTTCCTCGGTTATGGTAACTTAATATCACCCTCGTATCTTCTATGAACATCAGGCGATCGACGACTATTTTAATTGGGCTATTAGCCTGCGCTTTACTAGCTTTTACTGAAGTGAGAGCAGAGTCTCAGGGCATCCAATTTAGCCCTAAGCAACAGCAAGTTTTAAAGTCGATCGCTCCCGCCCAGATCATTTATCTGGGTGAAATTCATGACTCGACTACCGATCATCCCGACCAACTGGCGATCCTAGAGCATCTATACCAGCAAAAATCGAGAGCTACACCCCCCTTAGCGATCGGCCTAGAGATGTTCCAAAAACCCTTTCAGCCAATTATTGATCAATATCTAGCCGGAAAAATCTCAGAAAAGCAGCTAGTTGAGCGAACAGAATACAAGAAACGCTGGGGCTGGCCATGGGAAAACTATGCGCCATTACTAAGATTTGCTAAGGCACGCCAGATACCAGTGATTGCCCTGAATACCCCCATCGAGATTTTACGCAAGGTATCCAAAGGCGGCCTTGATAGTCTCCAACCAGCAGATTTTCAATATATTCCTCCCGCCACCGAAATCGACAAATCTAATTTGGTTTACCGCGATCTGATCTTGGAATCTTATCAACAGCACAAAGCCCAAGCTGTAGCCACCAGCCCAGACTTTGATCGATTTTACACCGCCCAACTACTGTGGGATGAAACCATGGCTGCCACCACAGCCGAATTTTATCAACAGTACCCTAAAACTCAATTAGTAGTAATTGCTGGTCAGGCACATATTCGTTATGGTTATGGCATCCCCAGCCGAGTAGCACGCCGCCTAGCTAAAAATCCCCATACTCAAAAATCGGTAATTTTAAGTAGCGATGAAAAATGGGAGCCATTAATTGCAGATTTCTTATTTAGACCGAAATAAAGAAAAGAACCGCCACTTTCCAATTGAAGTTTAGCGGTTCTCAGCATCCTCTCATTTCGATCGGAAGAATAACCCTGATTTTTTGCGAACCTATGTTCGCAGGTTGAAACTATTTAGGCTGAATCAACAGACGAGCATCGTTGCCAGGTGTATAGTTAACTTGGTTAACACCATCATTTAAGATCTGAGGAGTCAACAGAACAATTACTTCCTGACGTTGATTAGACTTGTTGGTGCTGCGGAACAATGCGCCCAAGATGGGGATATCACCCAAAATTGGCACCTTACTAACAGTGGTTCGGTCACTTTCTTGAATAATTCCAGAAAGAATCAAAGTCTGACCATCGCGCAGACGAATTTCGCCTGAACTGAGCGTCCGTTCTTGTAACAATGTGATGTTGCCATCACCAGTAGGAAATGTTCCAGAGATTGCTGATACAGTAGGAGAAACACCAACAGAAACAAATCCGTTATCATCAATCCGGTTAACATTTACATCCAGTGTCAAACCAGCATTTTTAATGATCGGTTTACGGGCAACCAATGTAGCGCCACCAGTTCCTACTGAAGTGCTCGCTTCAAAACCACCAAACACTTCTTGAGTTAGCTTAATCTTTGAGCTTTGACCTTCTTGTACAACCATAGTTGGATCGGTCAAGATCTTGCCATTACCGCTGATGATTTGAGCCTGCAAAGTAGCCAAGAATTTGCTAGGAATTTGGAAAGCAGTAGGTAATCCGTATGTATAGGTAGCAGGAGTACCAGGAGTGCCAGGTGATGTAACACCTGTTACTGGGTTAAACACCCCAGGAGTGCCAGCGGTACCTGCAGTATAAGCAGTTAAACCGGGTTGATAAGGGTTAT
>JAYUSV010000403.1:0-4133 GCA_043755495.1 Synechococcales cyanobacterium | reverse complement strand
CTATTTGTTCCTTTTTGGCTTGAAATCTCGCTTTTAACGCCTTTTTTATGGTGAATATCTCAAGATTCTTCCCCCTAGCACCCCTTTGCTAAAGGGGGGACTGGAGTGGTTGGGAGCAAGACTAGCGATCGACTGGCCTCTTAATATTTAGACAAGCCCAGCCATTTTGTTGCCAAACGGAGCCTACATACCAATGGTGTTCTTCTAGCTTTTGGGAGACTGCTGGTACTTGGGCGCTGAGGATACCACTCAAAATGCCCCAGCCTCCGGGTTTCACCAATTCACCCATCTGAGGAATCATATCGATGATGACATTGGCTAAGATATTGCAGACAAAGCCATCTAGAGGCTGAGGGATGATCGTTAGGAGCATTTCGATGCTGCCTTCTTCTACTTCCATGCGGTCGGCGGGAAGATCGTTTAACACCATATTTTCGCCGGTGGCCTTTACAGCCAAGAAATCGGTGTCGGTGGCGTAAACTTTCGCGGCTCCTAACAATAGGCCAGCTACTCCTAAAATTCCGGAGCCACAGCCTAGATCGCCGATGACTGGAGCGCTTTTATCGGGAATTAGGCGCATTTCTAAGGCTTTGAGGCAGAGCTGGGTGGTGGCATGGGTACCGGTGCCGAAGGCTGAGCCGGGCTCTAGCTTAATGATTAATCGATCGGTTACAGGCGGAGTGAGCCAGGCGGGGTTAATTAATAGTCGATCGCCTACTTCCATTGGCTCCCAATAGTCTTTCCAGCTTTTTGCCCAGTCCTCTTCATGAATGAGACGACAGCCTGCACGAGGTACTGGGACACCCAATTCTCGAGCGTTTTTTTCAAAGCTTGCCAAAAATCCGGAAATTTGGGTCAGATCTTTGAGAGCCTGGGGCAAATAGGCTTTAATCAACATCCCTTCGGGAAGTTGGTGAGTGGCCATCCCCTTGCAGCCATACTCCGTTAACCGCCAATACAGCGTTTCTTCGAGCGCTGGATGACAGGGAATTTCGATTTCCCACCACTTATTGGAGGTCTGAACCATGGAGATACCGGGATTGGGGATTTAATAGAATTTGGAAATGGGCAAAAAATGAATATTTCTACATATTTTGCCCTCCCTCTAAGAGAGAGAGAGGGCAAAATCAACAAGTTTTCAACTGCAATCTTTAGCCTTGCAGAGTGACAGTATAGGCATCTCGAATACCGGTGATTTTTTTGACCTCTGGCAAGATGCTTTCGGGTAAGGGATCATCGAGGCTGAGTACCATGACAGCATCACCACGAACGATTTTACGTCCGACCTGCATACTGGCAATGTTTACATTAAATTTACCCAACATAGAGCCAATATTACCGATAATGCCGGGAACATCTTCGTGCAGAGTAAAGAGCATGTGTTGGGTGGGTGAAACACTTACCGGGAAATCATCTACGCTGGTAATCCGAATTTCTTCGTGACTGAGTAAGGCTCCGGTAACGCTGTGCAAACCCAAAGTGCCTTTGGCCGAGAGACGCATGGAACCAGCATAGTCCCGCTGGGAAGGATCGCGGGTTTCGACTACGTTGATGCCTCGTTCTTTGGCTTCGATACCAGCATTGACATAATTGACCCGCTCTTGCAGAGCATTGAAAAGCAATCCTTTTAGAGCAGCAGTAACGATCGGCTTAGTTTTTTGCTCCGCCAAATCTCCATAGAAAGAAATATCTAAATGATCGATGCGGCCACCAGCCAACTGACCGATCATATTGCCTAGAGTTTCAGCCAACTGCAAGTAAGGCTTGAGGTTTTCCATGTCCTCGGGGCGTAAACCAGGGATATTTACTGCCGATCGAGCAGGCAGACCTAGCAACACATCGCGGATTTGTTCTGCTACATCTAAAGCCACATTAATCTGAGCTTCTGCAGTGGAGGCTCCTAGGTGAGGTGTGAGAACAAGGTTACGACCAACAGCTCTGAGAGGGGAGTCACCCAATGGTTCTTCGGCATAGACATCGATCGCTGCTCCGGCAATTTTGCCGCTTTCGATCGCTTCGGCCAATGCGGCTTCATCAATAATGCCACCCCGAGCACAGTTGATAATACGAGCAGTGGGCTTCATTTTGCTGATCGATTCAGCATTAATCAAGTTAGCAGTTTCTGGGGTTTTGGGAATATGCAGGGTGATATAGTCTGATTCCCGGAAGAGCAAGTCCAGTTCAACCAGGGTGCAACCCATTTCTTCGGCTCGTTCGGCTGAGATAAAAGGGTCGTAAGCTAACAGCTTCATGCCCATAGCCTTGGCGACATTGGCCACATGAGAGCCAATTTTGCCCAAGCCCACTACCCCCAAGGTTTTTTTGTAAACCTCAGTACCCACAAACAGCTTACGGTTCCACTCACCGGCTTTCATGGATTGGTTAGCTACGGGAATATAGCGTGCCAAGGAGAGCATCATGGCCAAGGCATGTTCAGCAGCAGCGATCGTGTTGCCTTCGGGGGAATTTACTACGACAATTCCTTTGCGAGTGGCGAAAGGCACGTCTACGTTGTCTACTCCGACCCCGGCGCGACCAATAATTTTGAGCTTGGTGGCGGCTTCGATGATTTCTTTGGTCATGCGGGTTTCAGACCGAATCATGATCGCGTCGTATTCACCGATAATTTTGATCAATTCTTCTGGCTTGAGGCCAGTTTTAACATCAACTTGGGCGACTTGGGAGAGAATGTCGATCCCAGCTTGGTCGATCGGGTCGGAGACTAGAACCTTGGACATAATCTATAGGATACAGTTGGTAAAATGAAGAGGTATTTGGTGGGAGCCATCCAATTTGGCAAAAGAGCCAGTTGCAATGAGTCGTGCAAGATGCCATTTTAGTGGGTATGGGTACTGATTGGATCTAGCAGTAAGCTCTCTGGCTGAAATTTTTTATTAATTTTTTAAACAAACATGAATTACTTAGTGACGGTATTGTTCGATCAAATCCAGGCAGAGGCGGCTTACACCGAGCTAGAAAAGGCCGGTTTAGCGATGAATAAGGTGACAATTTTGGGCAAAGGTTATCAGAGTGCTGATGAATTTGGACTGGTTGATCCCAACGATATGGCGATTAAGCAATCAAAGTCAATGGCGATTTGGTTGATTCCTTTTGGCTTTTTAGGCGGGATTGCGTTTAGTTTGTCTACAGGGTTACATACTTTTGCTTGGGCGGGGGAAGCTGGCAATCATATAGTAGGTGGTTTGCTGGGTTCGATCGGGGGAGCGATGGGCAGTGTGTTTGTGGGTGGTGGTACGGGGGCAATGTTGGGCAGTGGGGATGCTTTGCCTTATCGAAACCGGTTGAATGCTGGGAAGTATATTGTGGTGGTGAAGGGTTCGGCTTTGGTGGTGCAGAAAGCTACGAAGATTTTGCGGGGCTTTAATCCGGAGAATATTCAGAATTATACTAACCCTGATGAGATGTAGAGGGTCTGGGGTTCAATGAGTTCCCCTCTCCCAAGTGGGGAGAGGGGGCAGGAAACTTCGCTTAGAGTTGGTGCTTTATTTATTGATTGAGATTGGTGTATGAGAATTACTGATTTATCACTGACGCATTATCGGGGAGCTGAGTCGTTGCACCTGGAGCTAGATCCGCATCTCAATGTTTTTATTGGGGTTAATGGTTCTGGCAAATCTACTGTGCTGGATGCGGTGGCGATTATGTTGTCTTGGGCGGTGAATCGAATTAAGTCGGTGGGTGCTTCAGGAAGATCTATCTTAGAAACTGATATTACAAATGCTCATTCTTCTGCATTAATCGATATCAGTTGTATCGATGATGGTCACAGCATCACATGGAAGTTGGCTAAAAGCCGAAAAGGTCACGGTTCCCCCGATACACATAGTAGCTTCAACAGTTTGAATGAATTTACCAAACAAATCCAGTCAAAAATTGCGGAAGAGCAAGAAAATTTTGATATCCCTTTATTTCTGTACTACCCAGTAAATAGAGCAGTGCTGGATATCCCTTTAAAGATTCGTAAAAAACATTTATTTAATTTGCTCAACGTTTATGATGAGTCACTAACAAGTGGTAAGTATTCAGGTCTAGGAAAAGGGGATGAGTGAAGGTGCAGTCAAGCCACAAGAATGGGCAGTCAGAGCCGCGCAGAAAAACTCCATTGCTGAACG
>JAYUSV010000402.1:0-4134 GCA_043755495.1 Synechococcales cyanobacterium | reverse complement strand
CGTAACGTACTGTAGGTAATCGACTCTTCTAATCGATCTTAGCTTCGTGCCAAACCCGCCCGTAGATAAATCACGGGCGGGTTTGAAGCTGTGTAGATCCCTTCAGGATAAATAACATTCTCCTAATTGAGCTAACAAAGCATTACCCCTAGCCGTCAAACGATATTTTTGTAACCGGCTATTGGGTTTATCAGGAATTGTGTACTCAATGAGTTGCTTGCCTAATAGCTCCTTAATCGATCGATTAATAGCCCCTGATACACCTTCATGCCCCAGCGCCCGCGCAACTTCCGCCCGCTGCAACGGTTGCCTAAGCAGCGCCGACAAAACACCTTTAGACGTTTCTGACTCTAGCCCCGACTCTAGCCCCGACTCTAGCCCCACTACATCGACTTGTGTCTTAGTCTGACTCACCACCACATGTTTCGCCAGAAAAATCGTCACCCTGACCCTTAAGCCCAACTCCACGATCTGCGGAACAGGCAAACCCAAAACCTCCGCCTCATGAAAGATTCGACGCACACCACTACCCCATTGCTCAATCAGCTCCAGTTCCCGAAACACCCGCGCAATCACCGGATTCCGAATCTTAGAAATACCCTGCTTCATATCCTCGATCGTCATACCGGGCAACAAAATTCCTGGATTCTCAATATCAATCCGATCGTCAAAAAAAGCCACCCGAATCGGCGCACCTCGCTGGGAATAATCAGTATGCACCAAGGCATTGATCACCGCCTCCCGCAAAATCCCCAACGGAATACTCCAAACATCCCGGCGGCGAGTCTCCGAAAAATCAGCACCACGCATCGCATGTTTTTTGAGAAACAACATAATGCTATCCACCATCTGGGGCAAAGAATCATAGAGTTCAATGTGGTCAAAAATTGCTGCCTTATCTTGACCCACAAAACGCCCACATTGCACCCAAGCATCTGGCAAATGAAATTCGCGGTTCTTACCAAATAAAATCATGGCACCCTTCGTTGGTACTAACCTTCCTTGATCTTGACACAACAACCTCAGTGTCAAAAGCCCTTGCTGGTCTAGCTCTCGTCGATCACGAAAGCATTTTTGAGCAGTATCCAGATCCAAATCTGACTCCGCTAAATCTGGCACTGGCATTTCGTCAAAAGAAATCCCCTGACTCGATCGCCTCAATTCTCCAATCAACTCCCGGTCAGCCTGCCGATTAGAAGATCCCAATCGCACGTATACACCGTTTTCTGCGCCTTCTGATCGCAAATAATGGGGTCGAGAATTACTCAGATAAACCTCAACAATCAACAACGTACAGTCATCAATAGTAATCATTTCAATATTGGGCACCAAACGCGGACTAATCGAATCAGCGATCAAGTTACTTAAACGCTCCTCCTCATCCAACGGAGAAACAACCCCCACCGCTTGCTTCATCTGATCATCCACCCCAATAATTGCCCTGCCACCCGCCGTGTTAGCAAAAGCTACCAACGTTTTTAGCAAGTTTTTGGGTGACGACAAATCACGTTTGAATTCCAAAGTTTTGCCTTCAGGCAAAGCCAACAAATCTTCCATTACTCACCTATTATTTTAAAATCATCTAAAAACTCGGGAGCTGGCTCAACGCCACTAACTATTAAATAATCTCTTGCGCGGGTACAAGCAACATAAAGCAAGGCGGATTTCGACTAATTGGGCGGCACCGGTTTTGGGGTGTCGTTCTATTTTGCGCCGACTTGCCCAGTCGTAGGCTTTGTCGTGATGATCGACGTAGCAGAGCATGAGGCTACTATCAGTTTTGTGAACGATTAGCCGAATATCCATGTTGACGCTGATTGACCAAAAGTTGGGGTCTTTGGATCGATCGAGTTTATGAAACCGCAGCCCAGGACTCTCTGGATTGATCTGAAGGTCAAACGCGGTGGTTTTGATGGCTTTTTGTTCTTGGCTGGTGAGTTTAGCCAGACTATCGGTGAAGGTATCGGCAATGCGGAATTCCATAATTTGTTACTCTACGTTAAAAACTTTCATGACTTCATCGCCGAGGTGGTTGATGACCTTGACGGCGATGCGGCCTGATTTGGGTTTAGCGAAGGGGCGAGAAACGTTGCCATAGAGGCTTTCCCAGGCTTCTTCGTTGATTTCGGCTTTGAGGGTGGTTTTGAGAGATTTGTAGGGATCGCTGGCTCCGAGGAAGTAGGCGTGGCGGACGAAGAAGCTTTCTTCGTTGTAGTTGGTGTCAATAAACCAGCAGGCGATTTCGTCGGTGTTGCTCGATCGAACCTCCCCAGATTGTGGATGAAAAACATCGACACCGTGGATGGTGACTTGGATTTTACCGTTGTCTATCTTTTCAATATCGATGTCGGGTTCACCAAAGACCACAAACAGATTGCCAGCTCCAGTATTTTTCAGAGCATCAGCCATGTGCAGATCGGCGTTCATGCGGGCTTTGAGGACGGGGATGCGTCCTAGTTTGGTGAAGTCGGCAGATTGGGCATCGTAGTTGAAGGCGCAGGCGATCAGTACATCAAAGCCAGCGTCCCCGGCTTCGCGGGTGGCGGAGACGAGATCGGGACGGGAGACGGTGCCAAATTCGGGACCGATGAAGATGCCTGCGCGTTTTTCGGTTTCGCTATCACCTTCGAGGTAGCGACCTTCAGCGCAGATGTAGTTACCCGGCCAGCCAATAATGGTAGTGAAGTTGATTTTGTCTTCTTTGTGAGCTTGTTGCACTCCAGCAGTTTTGAGGTTTTCGAGGATGATACTGGCGAAGTCAATTTCGCCAGTGTTGGGATCGGGGTTCACAGCTTTATCGATTAGTTCGTCGTTTTCATCGATCGCCAGTACCCGATGAGGCGAAAGGCTTTCCACCGTGAAGGGACCAGCAACGCGCACGATGCTTTTGTCTTGGTAGGGTTTGTCGTAGAGAAATTCTTGGTCGGCTTTGGCAGCAATAATTGCCTTAATGGGCTTTTCTCCCACGATCGCCTCCTGAATCGCATTTTTAATCCGCTCACAGGCCATATCGGCAATCTCCTGATAAATCAACTGCGCCGAAGAAGTACCACCCGTGCAACGTAAATATCCCCCATCTAGCCACTGCTTCGTAATCCGCTTCAACAATTTCCTTATTCTTAAGTCCATCATAAAACCTAATTTCAACAAAAAAGGAGCATTCTAATGAATGCTCCTTTAAACTTAAATTGGCTACTTAAAGATTAAGTGCCAGAATTCCAAGAGTTAACATACTCAATTTGAGCAGGATCTAAAGCATCAATTGTGACACCCATAGCTTGCAGCTTCAATAGAGCAATTTGCTTATCTACAGCTACCGGAATAGTATGAATACCAGGAGTTAACTTGCCTTTGTTTTGCACTAAGTACTCACAAGCCATGGCTTGGTTAGCAAAGCTCATATCCATAACTGCGCTAGGATGGCCTTCAGCAGCAGCCAAATTTACCAAGCGGCCTTCGCCAATTACGATGACCGACTTGCCGTTCTTTAAGCAATACTCTTCAGTAAAGTTACGAACAGTTTTGATATCAGTAGTTTTAGCCTTCAGTGAAGCCAAATCAATTTCGATATCGAAGTGACCAGAGTTACAAACGATCGCGCCATCTTTCATCACATCGAAATGAGAATCTTTGATGACGTGTTTGTTGCCAGTAACCGTGATGAAAATATCACCAACCTTAGCAGCCTCAGCCATGGGCATTACGCCATAGCCATCCATAATTGCTTCGATCGCCTTAGTAGGATCGATCTCGGTCACGATTACGTTAGCTCCCATGCCCCGTGCGCGCATCGCAGTACCTTTGCCGCACCAGCCGTAGCCAGCAACCACAATGGTCTTACCAGCTAACAGAATGTTGGTCGCTCGGACAATACCATCTAAAGTAGATTGGCCAGTACCGTAACGGTTGTCAAAGAAATGCTTGGTGTCAGCATCGTTTACGTTCATCGCTGGGAAAGTTAATACACCAGCTTTAAACATCGCCTCAAGACGCACAATCCCAGTGGTGGTTTCTTCGGTGGTGCCAATCAACTCTGCAAGTTGATGCTGCCGATCTTGTACCAAGGTAGCCACTACATCACAACCATCGTAACAATGATGTTTGGACGGTGATCTAGAGCTAGTTCTACATGAC
>JAYUSV010000401.1:0-13284 GCA_043755495.1 Synechococcales cyanobacterium | reverse complement strand
TAGGCCAAGCTGGCTCACCATAATAGTTGTGACCCATACCTTGGGCTAGCTTCGCCCGCAAACTAGGATCGGCGAGATCCGGCTTTTTGAGATTAGACATAAGGTTTATTTGCTCTTGATTTTTTTAAATTAAGCACAACTCGTGAGAGCTTACAAAGGGCCACTGATGCCTTGCTTGCGAATCATCAGGAAATGCAACAGCATGAATACAGCAATGAACCAAGGTAATACAAAGGTATGTAGGCTGTAGTAGCGAGTTAAAGTAGCTTGACCCACACTAGAACCACCTCGCAGCAGGTCGGCCATAGCCACACCTACGACTGGAATAGCTTCAGGTACACCAGATACAATTTTCACTGCCCAATAACCGATTTGGTCCCAGGGTAGCGAATAGCCAGTAACACCAAAGCTGACGGTGATTACAGCCAAAATTACGCCGGTAATCCAAGTCAACTCGCGGGGGTTTTTAAAGCCACCAGTTAGGTACACCCGGAATGTGTGCAAGATCATCATTAAGACCATCATGCTGGCACTCCAGCGGTGGATAGAACGCAGTAACCAACCGAAGTTGACCTGAGTCATGATGTATTGTACCGAGCTGAAGGCTTCAGCAACGGTAGGACTGTAATAAAAAGTCATGGCGAAGCCGGTGGCAAACTGGATGACGAAGCATACCAGGGTGATACCGCCTAAGCAATAGAAGATATTAACGTGGGGCGGAACGTATTTGCTTGCAATGTCATCAGAGATGGCTTGCACTTCCAAACGTTCGTTAAACCATTGGTAGGTTTTACTGTTGGTAACCTGCTTGGTGAACATGAAGTGATTAGTTTTTTATGAGTTGGATCAATTATATAGCCAACAGCGAAAATCACTGTGGGCTGTTCATGATGGCGGGGTACGTGGAAATGAAGCGGCAGCAAGCCCCAGGGCTTCGGTCTAGGCATTATGGTCTAAAACAGAGAGTCGTAGCGGCCTGAAGTGGTAGCTTACTTCTAGTATACCCAATTCAAATTTAACACTTTTTCATATTTGAGTCATCGTGAAAAATCCGACCTCTTAGAGGAGTCGGATTTCTAGTCAGTGATCTCTGAAGCCTAAACTTCACAAATTAATCGTGAGCGCACTGCACTGTTCAGGTTCAGTGATATGCCAGCCATTTGCGACAACATGAAGATCATCTGCTCGGGGCGCAGCATTGTGCCATCATTTCGGCAGCTTCCGATGTATCGAATCTGGGCGGATAGACCCTCAACATTTAACAACTCCAGCTCAAATAGTCGCTCCCGCAGATTTACTTCTTTCTCCTTGCCAGACTTAGTGGTTTGAGTTTGCGTGATTTCGGTGACTGCTAGCACTGCGGCGATCGATCTTAACCAATCAACCTCAGTTTCGGCTTGGATTTTTAACCGATACTCAGCTTGTTCCAAGACCTGAGTTGCCAATGGTTTAGACAGAGGCATTTCCACGATCGAGTAAATTGGCAAATCATCATTCAATTCCAATGCTAACCGCTGCTGAAACTCATTAAGTTCCATCTTTTCACGCAGCTCAAACTCGATGATTTCGCCGTTGCTGGTGTAACCCAGTGACAGAGCATTGGCGGCCATAATTCGGGGAGCCGGATGAAAACCACCAGAGAAAGCGATCGGCAGCGCAGCCCGCCGAACCGCTCGATCGAACAACCGCATCAAATCTAAATGTCCCACCAAGCGCATATCTCCCAACTTGCCAAAGGTTAGCCGCAACCGCTGCACCTTGGTAGTATCCACCTGGAAATGTCCCAGAAAATCTGGAATCGGCGGAGCAGCTACCACTACATTATGACCAAAATCGGTACCACAAACCCCACAATGACTACAGCCATCAAAGGAACAATCTGGGACAATCGCTGCTTCTAAAGCCCGTTTCAAATCTTCTTGCAACCACTGTTTAGAAACCCCAGAATCTAAATGATCCCAAGGCAGCGGCGCATTCAAAATATCCTGATTTTCCACGCCCCATTCACCACTATCAACTTGGCGATACTTGCCGCTCAGACCTGCTGCTTTGATTGCCTGTTGCCAAGCGCTAAAAGCTCTGTCTAAGCTTTCCCACCAAGAATCCATCCCGGCACCCAGTTCCCAAGCTTGGCGAATTACTGGAGCTAAAGATCGATCGCCTCTGCCCACAAAGTCTTCCATTGCCGAAATCCGCACATCGGTATAGTTAACTTTTAGTCCGCGAAATTGACTGAACTCGTTGCGCAGCAAAGCCTGTTTGCGCTTAAATTCTGTGGTAGAAACCGAGTGCCACTGAAAAGGTGTATGTGGCTTGGGCGTAAAGTTAGAGATAGTTAAATTAAAATTCATCCCCTTGCGCTTCTGCCCCTGACATTCTCGCTGTAACCAGCGCACCGTATCGGCAATGCCAATTACATCTTCATCGGTTTCACCGGGCAGACCAATCATAAAGTATAGTTTTACCTTGTTCCAGCCTTGTTCCCAGGCGGTTTTAATTCCCCGCAGTAGTTCTTCGTTAGTCAAGCCTTTATTAATGATGTCCCGCAGTCGCTGAGTCCCGGCCTCTGGAGCAAAAGTTAGACTTCCCTGACGCATGCCGCCCACAATATGAGCAATGTTTTCATCAAATCGATCGACTCTTTGACTAGGCAAAGACAGAGTAATATTTTCATCTTTCAAGCGATTTTTGATCTCCACGCCTACCGCTGGCAGCGCTAAGTAATCAGAACAGCTTAAAGAGAGCAACGAGAACTCATCGTAGCCCGTAGACCTCATGCCTTTTTCGATCGCCTCCACCACTGCCTCTGGCTCCACATCCCGCGCTGGCCTGGTGAGCATTCCCGGCTGACAGAATCGACAGCCCCGGGTACAGCCCCGCCGAATTTCTACCACTAATCGATCGTGGACGGTTTCGATAAAAGGGACGATGCCGATCGAATAAGCCGGAATTGGTGTAGCTACCCGCCGTAAAATCAATTTAGGTACGTCGGGACGACTGGGCACCACCAAGCCATCGGGCTGCTGGTGATAAAACTGCGGCACGTAGACCCCAGGGATTTGTGCCAAGTCTAGTAATAGCTCTCCCCGACTCAGACCCGCTAACTTACCCTCTTCTAATACCAAGCCCATTTCTGGCAACAGCTCCTCACCATCGCCCATCACCATCAAGTCAAAAAAATCGGCGTAGGGTTCGGGGTTAGATGTGGCTGTCTGGCCACCGGCAAAAATCAGTGGATATGCGCCAGACTGGCGTTCTGCCCAGGTGAGAGGAATTTTGGCCAAGTCCAGCATTTCTAAAATATTGGTTGCGCCCAACTCGTAGCTGAGGCTAAAGCCCAAAATATCAAAGTCAGTGAGGGGGCGACGAGATTCTAGGGCAAATAGAGGCGTATTGGTAGCCCGGAGCTTGGCAGAAAATTCTGGGGCAGGTAGATATGCTCGATCGCAGAGCTGGCGAGGCTGGACGTTGATGATGCTGTAAAGAATAATATGGCCGAGGTTGGAAGAACCAACTTCGTAGACTTCGGGGTAGGTTAAAGCCCAACGCACGGTGGTGTTATCCCAAGGTTTATGCACGGCTCCGCGCTCGTTGCCTAGGTAGCGAGCGGGTTTGTTTATTTCGGGGGTCAACAAAGAGTCGATGGCAATCATGGGAATTCTTCCTCCGGTGCGGCATTCCCTATGTTAGCGCAAGGGTTCGATCGCAGCGTGTTCTGAACGCCCTAAATAATCATTTCACTAGCGGCAAGTCGGTATAGCTAGCCTTCATTTCCGCTAGCATATCAGCAACCAATGACTCCAACTTACTCACCGTCTGCCCTTTTTGTAGCTCTGCCCCTAACGCCTCCATAAAATTCTCCGCCAGCCTTTTAGCCAGCTTGCCATTTTGCGGATCATTCAGGCTTTTAGTTAGCCCCAAATACAGCGCCTCCGAAACCTGACGAACTATTTGATCGATCAACTGGTGGGGAGTCTCGGTAAAACCAGGGATTAGCTTTAAATTCTGAAAGGCCGGAGAATCGATCGATGCCTTTTGTACCAAGGTCGAAACAATCTCTTCTAAATCTGGTTGAATCTTCGGCAACACCCGATAGATCGCAATTTCTAGAACAATCTGGGCGATCGCTTCTACCTCATTTACATTATTTAAATCCACGTAAGGACGCAGCAATTTAGTGGTGAATAATTTGGTGGCTGTGCCACTTTTAATTGCTCCCTGTGCCTGATTCAATACCTGAGAAATCACCACCTGAGTTAACTCATCAGCAAACTCATTTACAAATCGAGCATTTACCTGATCTTGAATTTGGGAAAGATTAATTAGTCTGGCTTGATGCCAACGAATTGCCAAGGGAATGATCCTTAGCGGCCTTACTACAGGCAAAATTAGCAACAGGTCATAAGCACGATCAATCAACGCGGCTTGCCAAGTCAAGCGAGGATTTCGTCGCCGCATCCGGTGCAGGCGCAATAACAAATCTACTAAAAATACCGCTCCAAACCCCAAATCAATCAGCCAAAAATGATCGATCGGCTCTCCATCTTCACCAATTTCCCGAAAATAGTTGATGTCAAACAACGGACGAATCTGTCGATCGAAGAAAGCCATTTCGGCTGCTTTCTTGGCATCAGTGAAATTTGCTTCGCTCCAAAAAACTCGAAAAGCCTCCTTAGAAGACTCCTTACCCATGTGATCTCGTAGCTGATTTTTGATTTTTTCTAGAGTGCCGCTTTTACCAGCACCCTGAAAAGGATTGGTTTCAACAGCTTGCACACTTTGATCGGTTAGCTCTTGCAAAATAGCTGCCGATTGCAGATTTTGCCGCTTAAATCGATCGACCGTTGCCAAATACTTCGTGGTTTCTCGATGGGGTTTAATACCCTTCAATGGGTCATAAACCTTAGTCAGACCGGGCAAATAGCGAAAATACAAGTTGCGCCAAGGAACATAGCTGATGTCAAACAACACCCAGCCAAAATTGACAGCAATCAAAATTGCCAAGCCTCTTTCCCACCAAAGATTTTTATTGGTTGTTCGCGTAGCATTGCTATCGGCAAATCGGTCGTCTAACATCTATATTTTTCTCACAAAAAAAGGACAGGCGATCGACCTATCCTCAGAATTAAAACATTTAGGAAAAATTATTTAACCCAGTTCTTGCCCACAATTTCAGCTAAATCGACAACGCGCTGGCTATAGCCCCACTCATTATCATACCAAGCTACCACCTTCACCATATCATCGCCCATTACCATGGTCAGGCTAGAGTCGATAATCGAAGAAGCATCACAACCCTTGTAATCGCTAGAAACCAAAGGCAAATCGTTGTATTCCAAAATGCCTTTCATGGAGCCTTCAGCGGCAGATTTCAACGCTTCATTGACTTCTTCCTTGAAAGTCTTCTTCGCAACGTTGATAACCAAATCAACCACCGAGACGTTAGGAGTAGGTACACGCAAAGCAATACCATTCAACTTGCCCTTCAGTTCAGGAAGTACCAAAGCTACAGCTTTAGCAGCACCAGTCGAAGTAGGCACAATGTTCATAGCCGCTGCTCTAGCACGACGCAAATCGCGGTGAGAAGCATCTAGCAATCTTTGATCACCAGTATAGCTGTGAGTGGTAGTCATTACGCCTTTGATGATCCCAAACTTGTCATTTAAGACCTTCGCAAAAGGAGCTAAGCAGTTAGTAGTACAGCTCGCATTACTAATAATATTGTGCTTGTTGTGGTCGTATTGGTCGGCATTTACACCCACAACAAAAGTGGCATCTTCATCTTTACCAGGAGCTGTAATCAATACCTTTTTGGCACCAGCTTTAATATGCTTACCAGCACCTTCTTTACTAATAAATACACCGGTAGATTCAATGATCAAATCGATTTCCCACTCTTTCCAAGGTAGGTTTTCGGGGTTGCGATCAGAGACACACTTAATGGTTTTGCCATTGACGGTGATGGTATTGTCATCGGCACTTATTTCGGCGTTAAAACGACCCAACATGGTGTCGTACTTTAACAAGTGGGCATTAGTCCGAGGGTCGGACGTGTCATTGATCCCCACGATTTCCAGAAAACTGTCGCTTCTGCCAGCCCAGCAGCGCAGAAAGTTCCGACCGATGCGCCCAAAACCATTAATGGCAACTCTAATCACAGATCAATATCCTCTATAGCTTAATAAAATTAAATAAAATGCTTTCGCCCAAAGATCATATCGCAAACTGTGCAGATCCATAAACCCAAATGAGTAAATATGCCTAGTCTCAATCTTAACGGCGAAACAGATTAAAGATATTTAAGAGCGGACTAAGCGGATTTAGAATGCTGCCGAGACCATCACCGACCCTGGTTGTACCCGATCGACCGATCACCACAATGTCATTGTTGCGCAAAGTAGGATTAATGGTTTCATCAACGCCCTTAGCAAAATCTACGCCGATGGTGCGCTTTGTGACACTGCCATTGGGGTTCAAACGAATCAGATCGACTGAGTTTTTGTTGGCCCTGACTGGATCAAAACCACCAGCCGCCAAGATCGCCTGGTTGAGAGTAGAAGTTGGCGGCAGCTCGATCGTTGCCCCATTCTGGCGGCTGCCCCTCAGTTCACCCACTACGTTCACCCGAATTATACTGGGGGAAAAAGGCGCATTGGCCAGAATATCTGTTTCGGCAGCATTAATAGTGCCAGCCGGGATCTCTGGAATAATGATTCGATCGCCTTCTTGCAGTGCCAAATCTTGACTACTATCACCTTGAGTTAACAAAGCCCATAAATTAACAGTTTTCGCTTGACCACGACCATCACGGTTGAAACGCAGCAGTTTAATCTTACGGACATCAGCAGTAGGCTTAATTCCTCCAGCCGCTTGAATGGCTTGAGTTACTGTCGGCGCGCTGAAATTAACGTTTTGAATGGTGGCAGAACCGGAAGCATTGGATTCACCCTTGACATTATAAGTACCAGGGCGGTTGACTTGTCCAACGACGGCAATTTTGATTGGGTTGAGTACCTGGGGACCAAAACTACTAGCTGCCAACTGCCTGCTACCCTCCGAACCAATTACTGGGTCGGTGGGTAAATAGATGGTGTCGCCATTTTGCAGGGTCAAATCTTGAGTAGTATCACCAGCATTTAGTAGCCGCAGCAAATTCACGGCAATTCTTTGAGGTGGACCATTCCGGGTCAAACGCTGCACTACAATCCGGCTGGCATCAGCCGAAGCCGTAGAGCCACCAGCTAAACGCAAAGCCTCGGTCAAAGTCGGTAAGTTGTATCGACCGTTAGTACCAGATGCTGGTGTATCAGCTCTCAGACTGTAGGTGCCAGGTTTGGAGACCTCACCGATGATGGCAATTTTAATCGCGGCATCTTGGCTGCCAATGTTGGAATCGGCAATCCGGGATACATCGCTAGCACTAATGTTGGTAGCCGTAGGCACAAATATTGCATCACCATCGCGCAAGGTAATATCTTTACCGGCACCTTGAAGTACTGCTAACAAATTAAATGCAACCGTGCTACTACCTCGGGTCAGACGAATACGCCTCAAATCAGATGTTTGGTTTACCCCCCCAGCTAATTGCACTGCTTGGCTAAGAGTAGGGAATTTACGAGTTTCAGTAGGAGTACTAGATAAAGCAATACTGTAGGCACCAGCTCGGTTTACTTCCCCAGCCACAGTGACTTTAATGGCGTTATCTTGACTGCCGATATTGGATTCAGCAATCCGGGAAATGTCATTGGCATCGACATTGGTAGCCGTAGGGATGAAAATCGCATCACCATCACGCAAAGTGAGATCTTGAGAAGAATCGGCTCTTTGTAAGACTGCCAACAAATTAACGGCTCCAACACGCTTGCCTCGTCGGACTTGCACTTGTCGCAAGTTGGCGGACTGGTTTACGCCGCCAGCTAATTGTACAGCTTGACTCAAGGTAGGAAACTTCCTGGCCTCGGAGAGGGGAATGCTGTAAGAGCCAGCACGATTAATTGCACCAGCAATTGTGATCTGAATTGGTCTGGCTATGACCAAGCCAACGGTAACATTCGGTGTCCGAACATATATTTGATACTTTGTCTTGATAGCTTCTGACGCTTGAGCAAGGTTCGCCCCAGATACCTGGACTGCGCCGATAATTGGCAAGTTTACGCTGCCGTCTACGAGTACCAGAAACTCGCCGCTGTACTCTGGCACATTAAAAACATCTACCCGCACTCGATCGCCAGGACCGAGGGTGTAAGCATCGGGGTTATTGTTTTGCCGACGCTGTTGGCTCGGTGCTATTTTACTAGGCTGTGGTAAAACTCTTGGTTTGGCTGATGCCACTTCGGGCAAACCCAAAACCGCACACAGTGGGGTGAAACTCAAACCTAGCAATAACATTTTGCAGAAGAACTTACTTAGCCTAGCAGTGTCAATCATTTTAAGTAGAGGTCTGTTAATTTATCAGGTGGATTCTTTTAATCTTATGCTCTTTTCTAGGGCTTTACCTTCGGCTGTTTGTCGTAGTTTTGGGTGTTTATTGAGACAATCAAAACAGTAGCTTAACCAGCTTCTATTCCAAAACTTGGAGCAGCACTTAAAACTGGGCATTCAAAAAAATGTTAGCAAAACATAGACAATGATGCTCATGAACGGTTACTATGGGTATTCGTGAGTTTTGCCATGAGTTTCGATATTCTCCATGAACGCCCAAGAAATTATTAGATCAATTGAGGCAGAATACCTCAAAAGTGACCTTCCCGAGATTTTTATCGGTGATACCATCAGAGTGGGTGTCAAGATTAAAGAAGGCGAAAAGGAACGGGTTCAGCCCTACGAAGGGATCATCATTGCCAGACGGCATGGTGGTATTAATGAAACCATTACCGTTCGGCGGGTTTTCCAAGGTGTAGGTGTAGAGCGGGTCTTCCTGCTGCATTCTCCCAAGGTAGACACCATTACAGTAGTACGTCGTGGTAAAGTTAGAAGAGCTAAGCTTTTTTATCTTCGCGATCGCGTGGGCAAAGCCACTCGCGTCAAACAGCGCTTCGATCGAGACAAATAATAAAGTCTCTATTGAGGTTGCCGACAGAGGTTGATGGCAGTCTCTGTCCCCTGCGTCCTTAGTTCAGTTGGTAGAACGTTGGTCTCCAAAACCAAATGTCGAGGGTTCGAGTCCTTCAGGGCGCGTCTTTAATTGATGAAAAAATACAGCTTGGTGCAAGCTGTATTTTTTTGTGCAATGTTTTATGATTGCCACAGAACTATTCTCGCCTTTAATCGTGCCCATCTACAAACAGCAGAAAATAGACCTCCGCGAAATCTATCCTTGTCCCTGTTGTCGGGGGAATTTGCAGCAAATTTTTTTGACCGAGGCTTTGGGCTGCGATCGCTGTCAAAAAATCTTCGCTATGTGGGCAGATGGTTATGTCATTGAACAAACCTCTAGCCCTTATCACAACTGTTGGTGCTGGGATGGCAAGCATTGGCAAACCAAAAATCCAGCTTCTCGAAGCAGCTGGATCTTGTTGGGCGGTCTGGTTTTGACGGCGGCTTTCGCAATTGGTGGCCTGCACCTTTTATCGCGCTCTCCTGAAAAAACTCCGATAGCTCCGCTTGCGCCAAAGGCGATCGCGCCGTTTACACCCAAAGCGAATGAAAAATCACAAGCCCAAAAGATCTTTGCAAAACATCAAGCTTGATCTGACTTCCGCACCGGGCGACCAACCCTAGAAACCGGCGGGCTGGATGGCCGACTCTCGGAGGACGAAACTGAGGCAGCAAATCTTCTAGCACCAGCATTGGGATCATACAAATCTAAATGCACCGACTGACCAGCTTCTCTAGCAGCGGCAGCCAAGACTTCTTTGGTGGCATACAAGTGACGATTACCCGTTGCCACCATCATTTCTTGATCAATTTCAGCAAAAGAAATCCTTACCCATACCCGCGCATGAGTGGGTATATACTCACAGTCTACACACAGGGCTTCGGGCTGGCTTAAAAAGGGCTTCAGCAAAGCAGCGATGAGCTGCTGATATGGAGGATGACTTGCCATTTGGATTTATGCGCTGGGTGCAGCAACAGCCGCCGCAACAGGTCTAGGAACAGCAGTCAAAATGCTGGCATTTACCAGCAGTCTGCGGACAGTTTCGGTGGGTTGAGCACCTTGGCTAAGGCGAGTTTTGATTGCTTCTTCGTTCAAACGCACTTCTTTGGTGCGAGGATTATAAAAGCCTAATTCTTCCAGGGGACGACCATCGCGGCGGGTGGTACTCTGACAAGCGACGATTCTGTAGCTGGCTTCGCGCTTTTTGCCCTGTTTCTTGAGCCGTAATTTAACCATGTGTTGAATGCTTGTGTAACTAACAAAGTTCCGATTCTATCACTAAACCCGATTGTTCGTCATCTGTTTGGCAACAAAATCTGGCAAATATTTTCTCTGACGATCGATTTGTGGGCAAACTGAGACTAGCAGCAATCTACCAAGCCAGTATGTATATGAAAAATATCTATCCGATGATTAGACCAGCAATTTGCTTGGTGGCAATCAGCCTTATTACTATTCTCTCAGCCTGCAATAATCCTCAAAAGACAACGCAAACTCCATCTGTCACTACTACTACGAGCCAAAAAGCTGAGGCTAAACCCGGTGGGATTTATGTGTACAAGGGTGGTGATGGCAGCTTAGGAACATTGAAAGTTTTGGCTACGAGCGATGACACGGTAGATGTGCTGCTATATAAAAATCGCTTTCAGACAGTGCCTGAATCGATCAATCCCAAGACCTTAGAAGTAAATATCAAGCATGAAATCTTGTCGGTGAGGGGCTTCCAGGACTGGCAACCCCAAATGGTGGCAGAACAGCCAGTCACCAAAGAGGAATTGGCCGAACCTCCCCAGTAATTGATCCAGCTAAATCCCCGCAGCCGCCGTATCGGCCACGGACAACTCTTTGGGGTGATGTTGGTGTAATCGTAAAAGCTGAGCCAAAGTTGATCGAAGTTTAGGGCGGGGAATAATTCGATCGACAAAGCCATGTTCAAACAAATACTCAGAGGTCTGAAAATTATCGGGTAGTTTCTCTCGCAGAGTTTGTTCAATCACCCGTCGACCAGCAAAGCCGATCGTCGCTTTGGGTTCAGCCAAAATAATATCGCCCAACATGGCAAAGCTAGCAATCACGCCCCCCATGGTAGGGTTTGTCAAGACTGGCACATACAGCAGTTTGGCTTCTCGATGGCGAGCCAGTGCCGCCGAGATTTTAGCCATTTGCATCAGGCTGAGCATTCCTTCTTGCATTCTGGCTCCACCGGAGGCACAGAGAATGACTACCGGCAAACGGTGAGTGGTGCCGAACTCGATCGCCCGCGCTAATTTTTCGCCCACCACCGAACCCATACTGCCGCCCATAAACCGGAAATCCATCACCCCTAAGACCACGCCTTCGCCTTCTATTTTGCCGCTGCCGGTGAGCACTGCATCGGTGAGTCCGGTTTTGTCTTGGGTCTCTTTGATCTGATCAATGTAGGGTTTACGGTGAACAAACTTGAGTGGGTCAGATGGACGGATATGATCATCTAACGAACTCCAGGTTCCACCATCGATCAACTGTGCTACTCGCTCATCACAGGTGACACGACGATGGTGTTCGCAGTCTAAACAAACCATCTGATTAGCTTTGAGGTCTTTGCTGTAAGCGATCGCCCCACAGGCATCACATTTAGTCCAAAGACCATCAGCGATTTCTCGCTCTTGCTGGGTTTGAATAGCGGGGTCAGCTTTTTTGCGATCGGCAAACCAGTCGAAAAGAGTCATAAATTACAACGCTGATTAGGTGCTGTTTCCCAGACATTCCCAGGTTTAGAAGGGTTTGTTGAGAACATTGCTAGATCTTAACATTGGCTTAATACAAATCGATCGATTGCCACAGCCACTCCATCTTCATCTACGGTCGGGGCTACCCAGTTAGCCTGAGCTTTGACGGCATCTGGTGCATTGCCCATGGCCACGCCCCAACCGGCATAAGCCAGCATTTCTACATCATTATGGTTGTCACCGATCGCCATTACTTGATCAGCAGTGATGTTTAGGAGGTTTTTGGCTAAGTAGTCGATCGCCGTACCTTTATTAACCGCAGGATGAGTGGTTTCTAAGAAAATTGGCACTGAAGTGGTCACATGAAGCTGATCGGGACGATATTTGGTCTTTAGGTCAACCAAGAGCTGAGCAATCAAGTCTTCGTCATCGTGCATGGCGAGAATTTTAGTCGCTGGCGATGTCAAAGCATCCCGGAGATCTGTCAGGGGATGGGCAATAACTGAACTGCGCTGGGTATAGGCTTCGGTGTCTTCTTTGACGGCTTGGACATAAAGTTTATCGCCTACATAGACATGAATAGAAAGATCGGCGGGTAAATGGGGTTGCTCAAAGTAGGTAATTAATTCTTTGGCAATCGAAGTATCTACTTGCAGATGTCGATATGGTTCAGGCTTGGCCGGATCTTGAATCCAGGCTCCTTGATAAGCCATCACTGGCACGTTGGCTCCAATTTCGTGATGGAAGCGCAGGGCCGATTGATACATGCGCCCGGTGGCAACACCGACTTTGATACCTTGGTCTAGAGCGGCTTTTAAGGCGGCTTTGACTTTGGGGCTAACCTGGTTATCTCTACCGGCAATTGTACCGTCGATATCAACCACAATGAGTTTGATGGGGGCGGGTGAAGTGGTCATGATGATATAGAGAGTCGGTGGGGACTTGTTAATCATAGGATCGATCGGCTGCCGCCATTAACCAGTTCTATCTCCTACTGCACTGCGCAAAGCAAACGACAATTCTTGATAGATAAAATCTTTAAGTGTGGGAATCGAACCTACTACCCGTTGGGGATAAGCCAACTGCTCTACCAAATGAGCTAACTTGTGTGGGTCATGATGCAGGATTCGAACCTGCCATACCAGATCTATAATCTGGTGCTTTACCAACTAAGCTAATTAACTCGCAATTATTTTCTGGTATATGCAGCAACCAAAGGTGAGCGCACCAGTTAGGAAAACAGAACCTAAGCTACGAGAAAACAAGTATTTCAATACCTGCAAACATTGTACTTCAAACTTCCCTAGTCGTTTATTCCTGAAAGTCAGTCTCTCGCAACAACTCCGGTTTGACCAAAATTCTGTAGAATGGGCAACAACATTGGTAAATTGTGTAGTTTTGCAAAGAAGGTTGAGCCGTGGATATTCAGATTGGAAAAGGTAAGACCGCACGTCGTGCCTACGGGATTGATGAAATAGC
>JAYUSV010000400.1:0-4136 GCA_043755495.1 Synechococcales cyanobacterium | reverse complement strand
ATTAGTTTCCAATCAATCTGAGTTCCCCATGGTTGGGGAGAAAATACCAAAAAGCGTTTAATCGGCAAGACGCTATGGTGTTTCCAATCAATCTGAATTCCCTATGGTTGGGGAGAGCTAGCTCAGGGAGCCTTGCAGGACAAGGGTTTCAGGAGCCAAAATGAGAGACCTATTTTTTGCGGGTGCAAAATAATCAAAAAGCGATTGATCGACATAGCTCAAACCGTTACGGGGCAAGGCAGTGTCAGACCTCGACGCAAGAATGCGGGTTTCAGCATTTTGCGGGGGGTGTGAAACTGGTGTTGATACAAAACAGTAAAATTGACTTGTAGAGCATATTGCAGCCTCAATTTTTCAATAGTATGATTTTCATTATATTATGCCGCTGCTCAGACTAGTTCGATTTTCTCGATCGATTCCTTCACCCGCTCTTGCACCACAGTAAACAAGCTAGCTTCTCGCAGAGTTTTAAATGATTGCCCGGTTAAAATGTTCAAACAAGTTAATATTTGCGATTCCCATTGTGGTTGATCCTTAATTTCTTGCCCCCAAGCCCTGAAAACTTCCTGTTTAGAAATACCACCCAGTTGATGGGAGAGCCTATTTCGTTGGCCTTGACTCTGCCAAAAAGCCTGAAATTCTCTGCCTTTGGCAGATGGCAATACGGCTTCTATGAGATCTTGACGGAATTTGCCTGACCACTGAGCATTAGAGTGATATCCCTGAGATTCTTTGTAGCTAGCTTTGATGCCGGGGTAGTGATCGCAGATGGAGGGACGTACTTTGGGAAAGCTGGAGGTGCTATTGTCAAAGTCTGTAGTTAGGGTGACTTCTGCCCATTTTAGTAAGCAGCCTTCGATCGCTCGAAAACTGTGCAAAGCTGCTTCTGTGGTGTTATCTTGCTCTAGGCGAATGAGGGCAAGATAGGCTTGCTCGTAGGCCATGCTCCACCAGAACTGAACTTGTTGTTTCTGGAGAGAAGAGGTTAGGTAGGATTTAATTTTGCGAAAAAAGGGATCGAATTGGCCTTGGTGCCAGAGTATTCCGGCTTCGAGGAGGGGTGTGGTGGCTCCTGTTTTTTGGTCTTTGAGGTATGGTTCTAGGAGTTCTTTGGCTCCGGCATAGTCCGATCGATCTAGTAATTTAAGGGCTTGCTGACGGGTGCGATCCCATAAATAGTTAGTGCCTAAATATGGATCGCTATAGCTAGAGGGATGACCGGCACGGTTTAACTCGGGGTCTTCTTTGAATTTGAAGAACTTGATGCGATCGCCGTATAGGCTTAATCCTGATATTCTACCTGCTTCGGAGGTTTGGCCGACTCCGCCAGTAATACCGAGCCAGATTTCGGCGTTGTGGGGTGGGTTAATGGTGGTCAGCCAGGTTGTGCGCCACCATTTAAACATGGCTTCAAAGTCGGCGGGGCTGGTGCCATCGGCACATAAAGGTAAAACTGTGGTGGGAATTTTGTAGTTTTTTTCGATCCATGCTTTGATGATCTGGGAGCTATGGATGGTGTCGCTGATACGTTGCGGTACAGTATGGGGTTGGTCGGTGCCGATCAGGAAGCATTGCTGTATTTGCTGGGCGTTGTCGCTGATTAGTTGGCCGATAATTACTGGTTTGAGGCGATCACCGAAGGTGCAAGCGGAGCTATCGAGGTATTGGTCTTGGTGTTGTAAAAGGTGGTGGGTAAGGTCGCGGTAGGTAGTGCTTTCACTAAGTTTAAGGTCTGAGAGTGCTTCGATTTTTTCGGTGATGGTTTCGTCTTCTTTAAGGCGATCGTTGCCGATGTTGTACCAGATGCCAGAGGTGGCTTGATACATCAGGTCACGGGTGCCGATCGTTACTACTAAGATTGATGTCATATTAATCATGCTCACGAAAATAATTACAAATCAACGACGAATAGGGCGGTTAGATTTTGGGGGTGAATTACCAGTAGGCATTTTACCAAAAACTAGCATAGCCCCATCCTTTTGCAGCGCCCTCGCAAAAGCCAACCGATCAACATTATCAACCCCAAAAATAGTTACCACCTGATATGGCGATGAACCAGTCGGGAATATAGATTTTATCCAGACAAAAGAGGGGGTTTCTAAAGCCCCACCCACATACTTATTGCCAACTATTCTCTGGTCTCTATCCTTACTTTCGCCCTTGAAGTGATCATCGTTATACAACAACGTCAGGGCAGCACCCCTCACCCGATCACTATTACCATCTCTATTCCAATCCTTCACCAAGCTTGGAGAAATTTGTGAATCAGAAGGCAATAACCACACCTGAGCATTACTATCAAGCGTGTCTTGCTGCCGTTTGCGCGGTTCGCCAGGACTGCTATTAAAATTGCCCACTGGCGACTTCACCGCCTCAAAAGCAGAGCATAGCTCTTTGAAAAACTGTTGCCATTGGCCAAGATTCATCGTGAGCGGCAGATCTTTACTTTCGATCGACCAATGACAGCCGCGCATTCTAGTATTCAATAAATGGAGTGGCCGCCGCGACCCTCGACCCACTCCACCTAAATGCACAGCCAATATCAACAACTGAGAAAGCAAATCTAGCTGTTGCTGATTTGCTGCGCCCAATAAAATTTTGCCGGTGTATTGATAGGGATCTTTAAGATTACTCGGATTAACGCTTACCCCGATCGAAAACTTACCCTGTTTACTTAAAGCCCCAAACAAATCCTCTTCTAAGGCTTGAGCATCTCTGGTACTATATAGACTCAATGCCATTGCCCTAAACCAATAGCGTAAAATCCCCCGAATGGCCGTTGGTCGAAATTCTGGAATACCTTTCCAGCCATTTTGCTTTGTGGGCGGCTCACTGCCATACATGCCCTGAGTCCACAGCTCAAATTCATAGCTACAATGACAACCTGTTGATTCTAATTGCCCTAATGCTCGACCATAACCCCCACTAACCCGTGAACCAATCCCAGCAATCAGGGCGTTTTCTAGCCACTCTTTGACAATAGCCACATGTTTTTCATACTCTGGCTTAGTAGCTCTTAACCCAAACAAAAAACTTGGTTGTTCTAAACTCAATAGTGGATGAGGCTCTGGTTTATAAGTAACGCAGTCATTCTTCCAATACCACTGTGGGGTTGCGACATCGACAGATAAGCAAGATTTGGTCGGAAAAGCATCTAAAAATTCGACTTTAGCGGCCTTAGCAATTTTGCCTTCCAAAACCCCCAAAATATCGCTAACTTCTGGCTTAGCTGTACCATTCTGTCGTGCCCATGCTCTGGCTGCACCTTTTAGAGAAGCTGCTGGAATATAAGGAACTCCAAACACCGGATGAAACACCGGCAATAATAATTCACGAAACCCTCTGGTGCCACCCACCCGCAGCCGCCAATTAAAAGACGCAGAAAAGGTATCAGTCGCCAGCATTTTAGTGCGGGCATTGAGTTTTTGGTAAATTGGGTCACAGCTTTTCTCGGCCTTTACTGCGGCAATCAACACAGGCTGTGATAGTTCGTTACCCTTGTTATCTTCGCCAAACTCAGCAAAATTAAGGGCTTGCAGCGGATTGCCTAGCTTTACTGAAACAGTATTATGGATAGACTTACTAGCTGTTGGCACTTTGCCAGGGTGCGTGTGACTTTCTGAAAATAAAAATCAGACCGACTGGCCAAGGCTACTAGCACCAACGAGAAATCAAAGCTGATCAATTTTCTCTGTAGAAAGTCACACGCACCCCTTTGCCAACTTGGTAACTAATTTGATCACAGGGCTGAAAATCTCTCGGGAGCTTTTTTTTGAGATTTTCACTTTGTCCCCGAGCTGTTTTCGCTAAACCATCATCACTAAAATATACGGTGAGATTTTTTTGCTCATAGCCACCAAAGCCAGCTTTTTCAAAGGCTTTTCCTAACTTAGAGCCAATTTTCAACTCAGACTGAATAAATTCTTGCCAGATCTCTGATGGCGATCTAGATTTATGGGCATTAGATTTTTGGTTCATTACTCTTCTGCCTCACCTAAGATAGTTACCGCCCAAAACGACCATTCACGCGCCAACTCGATCGCTAGTCGATTCAAGCCAGTGTATTCCTGAAGCTCCATCCCTATCAAGGTTTTAGGATCATTATGTACAAAAACAACTCCAGTTAAACTACGCAA
>JAYUSV010000399.1:0-13323 GCA_043755495.1 Synechococcales cyanobacterium | reverse complement strand
GGGAATTCCATGGCAAGATAGACAGAAATATTGGCAGCAATCCCGAGCCAGTAACTGTCAAATTCAAAGGCAAAAAGACTTACGAATAGTTCTTTTGTAGTGAATATGACGTAACCAAAAAAGACGGGATACACCCCGTCTTTTTTGGTGGGAAAGTGCAGCAGAAGGGCGATCTACCGTCATCCTTCCCTATTTTTTCATCATGCTTAAGATCACACCTGAATGTATCCAGTTATTAGCAACTGGTGGTAATGCGGCATGCCGCTTGTCGTATCTCGGCAATACGTACCAGCATCAAACCACTTTTTCTTTAGGCCAAAAGACTGAAGCAGAAAGTACCTGGTGCCATTTAACAGATAATGCCAGTAACATTTATTTATTAGTAACCGAGCCATTGGCTTACTCTCTATGGATTTTAGTTGATACTCTGGGGTCACATTTGGGCTCATCGGCTATTACTAAGACTGAGCAAGATTTTGTTGAAGAACCTCACAGTTCGTCGCCACAGAAAACTGTCTTACAATCACCTTACCCCCAAGGTAAAGCTGTGCCAAATTTAGCAATTCATTTGTTGCAATCTCTATGGCTAGTTATTACCGACTTGGGTGGTAGCGAAAGAGCAAAAGCCTTTGGCCGTGAGGTAGTAGCTAGTAATTTGCCGATCGACTCTGAGGCAGATTTACAAGCTTGTTTACAGGCCACCCCACCTCCCATCGAAGTAACAGAACTAGATCGTGGTCGCCGAATTATCGATGGCTTTCAACAGCTAGCTAGCCGCCAAGTGGGGTTGGCCATGGTGACGGAAGTGATCGATCGATTACCATTGGCCACCCCCAAGCTATCTCGACTTTTCTGATTACACTATACCTACTTCGACTTAACTAAATAACTTCTCATTAGGCCAAAACTTTTAAGGACTTTATGGACTACCGCAATAGCACCGAAACTACGATCCTTCGTATCAAATCTCAGAATCGCTGGAATAGTGGAAAAGTAACGGCTTGGGGTACAGTTTTTTTGGTGTTTGTGCTGACTATTTACTTAATGTTTGGCCTTGCAGAAATAGGAGTAGCCAGACCAGATTGGTTTAAATTTATTGCCAGTTTTTTTAGTACTATTGCCCTGCTGGGAACTTTTTCTCTCTGCTGGCGCAACTCTTTGCAGGCTCACATTCCCAGTGGCCAAAAAGTTTGGGGGCTATTTAGTTGGGCGACGATCGCCATTTTAATGAGCCAAATGCTGACTATTTTATGGGAACTTGGGTTTGGCCTAAAATCGGGGGCTTCACCAGCCGACTTATTCAATGTAGCCTTTTATATTCTGACTATTTGGGGTTTAGGATTGGTGATGGCTCAGCAAAAAATGTCTTTAAGTCGTCTGCACATGCTGATGGTCGGAGTTGTGGCAGTAGCGGCTACTATCATCGCCATGCAAATTATGATTAGTGCCACGTTCTCTACCTCTACCAGTGTTAGCTCGGTGGCTTGGGCTAACTCGATCGACAAATTACTTCAGCCTCTGGTAGAAGTTTTTGGTCTATTTTACCTATTTTCAGATGTAGCACTAATTGTCATGGCGGCCATTCTATTTTTAGGTTTTTGGGGTGGCCGAATGGGTACAACTTGGCAAGTTGTAGCTCAAGGATTAACCTGTATTTATTTAGCAGATATGCGTTTTGCCTTTTTGGCCAAAACAGGTGGTTACGAAAGCGGTGACTTGCTAGAAGTCTTTTGGATTGCGGGCTTTGTCCAGCTATCGATCGCCGCTGCCCTGGAATGGGAAAATGCCCACCGGGTTCAGCGGCTCTTAAATCGTTAGCAGTTAGCAGTCATCAATTGTCCTGCTTTTTGTTATCAGCATCTGTGGCTGGCCCTTTGGGCTTTTTACTCCCTTCAGCACCATCTACCTCAGCTTTGGCTGGCTTAGCAGGTTTAGCTGCGGGCTCTTTTTCGGCAGCATCTTCATCACTGGTATTCTTGGGTTTTTTTGTCGGTTTGGTAGGTAGCTTCTTGTTGGGCTTTTCTCCTATTCCTTCATCTGCAACGCCCTCTCTCTCCTGTTTTTTGGTAGGTTTGCTTGGTCTAGATTCAGGCTTGCCTTTGACCGGAGTATCATAATAAGTAGCTTTAGAAGAAGGTTCAGTGACTTTTTTTATCCGTGCTTTTTTGCGTCTGGGGGGTGGATTATCATCAGAGCCATTTTGGATATTTCCAGCAGAGCTGCCTGGAGAACGAACTCCGCTGCTGGGAATTGTGGCTGGAACCAATGGGGGTGCTCCCGACAAAGGATCCGCTGCTGAGGCTGGGGTTGATGTCCCCGCAGGCGGAGTAGCCTCTGGTAGCGAGGTTGGCGGCGCTGTAGGTGCGGGTGCAGATGGGGTGACTGAAGGGCTTAAGGCGTTGGGAGTCTTGTCATTTCCACAGGCCGTTGCAGTTAATCCCAGCACCACTAATAGGGCGATTTTTAGATAATTCATTCGTTAGATGTCGAATTCTGTATTGCAGGTAGTACTTAATATTGTACTTTCATTGGTATTTGGTTGCCTCTCTGGGAGTGGCTGATTAATACCGGGCGCAGCAATGGGCTAAGATATAAAAGCTAAATTTGGGGTCGGGAAACATGAGTCCGAGAAAACTTACTGCTGCCGATAAAAAAGCCATCGTTAGCACCTATCGCTCTTCTGGCGATAGTACTACGGCTTTGGCCGATCGATATGGCGTGAGCACTTCAACAATCAGCAGACTGTTGAAAAATAACATTCCAGAAGAAGAGTATGACTCATTAATTTCTGATAAGCGCACCCAAAGAGGTGAAAGTGAAGAAGAAATTCCGCTAGAGTCTCAGATTGTGTTGGCAGAAGATAGCGCCAGTGAAGTGATCGAAGAAATCGCTCCAGAGATTCCGCGGCTGCGAGTGGCAGCAATTACCACCGGCAATCGACGGGTGCGGCGGAGATCTTCGGCAAGTGAAGAAGCAGAAAATCTAGAACAAAACACCAGATCTAGTGCTCTCAAACCCATTACCAGAGCACAAAAATATTCAGTAGATCCGCCAGTTATTGATGCCCTGATCACTTTCGATCAGTTCACTGAAACAGACAGCGAAGCTCCGCCGGTAAATTTACCAATAGTGATTCCTCCGGTCATCGCGGCTTCTTACTTTGACCAAACGCCGCCAAAGTCACCGGTACCAAAGGTGGTTATTCAAAAGTCATTGCCGAGCTTGGCTAGCAATGCTGATATGGCACCAGAATTATCAGACTCTCTTGCAGAGATGCAGCAAGATCTATCAGTAGTAGCAGATATTTTTGGCGAAGAAATGTCTGATCTGTTGGACGACGATGAGGATGACTTGCCAGATGAAGAAGGGTGGACAGAGAGAATTATTCCAGCCTTGGTAGCTCTAGAAATGCAGGTGCTACCCCTAGCTGCGGCGACCCTGCCGCGCACTTGTTACATTGTGGTAGATAAATTTGCTGAGTTGGTGGCTTGTCCTCTGCGAGAGTTTGTGGAGTTGGGTAAGGTTAATGGTGATGCACCACAAAATACTCTGCCGGTATTTGACAGTCAGCGAGTAGCCAAACGCTTCTCGAATAATCGTAATCAGCGGGTGATTAAGGTTCCAGATAGCGGGGTGTTTTACAAAACGATCGATCACCTGTTGGCCAAGGGGATTTCCTTAATGCTGGTAGATGGTCGGATTTATTCTCTGAAGTAGTTTTTTAGCATGGAAGATCAAGATCTATTTTCTAAGGAACGACGCTTCCATGATCAGTGGGCCGCGACGATCGATGTAGATGGCATTCTGGTCAAAGATTACTTTGAGGTCTGTACCGCACCCGAAAATCGGTTTATTCTGCAACATTTGGGCGATGTCACGGGCAAGAAGTTGTTAGATTTGGGCTGTGGTGCCGGTGAAAACAGCGTGTATTTTGCCAAAAAGGGCGCAGACTGCATTGCTTCAGACTATTCGCCAGGAATGGTGGAGGTGGCACTGAAGTTGGCAGCCAATAATGGGGTAACGGTCACAGGTGCGACGGTAAATGCCATGGCCTTAGACTTTCCAGATGACTCCTTTGATATCGTCTATGCCTCGAATTTGCTGCATCATTTACCCGATCCGACGGCTTGTATCAGCGAAATGCAGCGGGTACTAAAGCCCGGTGGCAAAGCTTGTTTTTGGGATCCTTTGCGGCATAATCCGGTGATCAATGTCTATCGTCTCATGGCTACTGATGTCAGGACAGCAGACGAAACTCCGCTGCATATCGATATTGTGAAGTTTGTGCAGGGAATCTTTAGCCATACTGAGTACGATACTTTTTGGTTGGCCACTCTGTGGATTTTCTTGCGTTTTTATTTAATTGAGCGGGTAAACCCCAATCAAGAACGCTATTGGAAAAAAATTATTATGGAGCACCAGCGACTCCGCCCAAGTTATCAGCGGCTAGAAGGAGTCGATCGACTGCTGAAGCAAATGCCCTTCCTGCGCAAATATGCTTGGAACCTAGCAGTGGTAGCGACTAAATAGCTGCGCCAATTCTGATAACTTCAGATAAATTAACTTATTTTGCACAAAAAAGTATTGTAGTATACAGAATGCTTAGTGGCATCAAATACAAAATTGTCCATCCGTGGCATGTATAAATTCCTATCTTTAATTCTGGCGTGAGGAAATCAGCGCAGTGCTCAAAAAAATAATCCTAATTTCGTTAGTTTCTTTGTGGTTACTTAGTGGTCCGTTGATGGAGAATGCTTGGGCAGCCGATGCGCCTAAGATTGATACTGGTGATACAGCATTTATGTTGGTATCAGCAGCGTTAGTGCTATTTATGACTCCTGGCTTAGCCTTTTTCTATGGTGGACTGGTGAAGTCTCGCAATATTCTCAACACCATGATGATGAGTTTTGTGTTGATGGCTGTTGTCGGAGTTACTTGGGTATTGTTTGGCTACAGTTTAGCTTTCGATAACACTTCAGCCTTAGTTAAAGCTGCTGACGGTGCAATTAGCTTCGATGATAAGTTGGCAAATCAGTTTATCGGTGGTGTTAAATGGTTTGGCTTAAATAATGTCTCGGGCACCGAGGCCGACCCGATCGGCTATGCAGCAACAATTCCTCACCAAGTATGGATGGTGTATCAAATGATGTTCGCCATCATTACACCAGCTCTGATTTCTGGGGCGATTGTCGAAAGAATGAGCTTTAAAGCCTATTTCTGGTTTGTGGCACTTTGGTCTACTTTAATTTATGCCCCATTGGCTCACTGGGTGTGGGGTAAAGGCTGGCTGGGCACATTGGGAGCATTAGACTTTGCCGGTGGCAACGTAGTTCATATCAGCTCTGGTGTCTCGGCCGTGGTGGCGGCTTGGGTAATTGGCCCACGTCGTACTTACAAAACTCAGCCAGCAGCCCCACACAATGTGCCATTTGTGATGCTGGGTATTGGGATGCTTTGGTTTGGTTGGTTTGGCTTTAATGGTGGAAGTGGCTTGAGTGCTAAAGGAGCGGTGATTCCTTTTGTGACAACCATGATTGCTGCTGCTGCTGCTGGATTGGTTTGGTTAATATTGGAGTGGGTGTTACGTCAGAAACCTACCGCAGTTGGTATTGCCAGTGGTTTCTTGGCTGGTTTGGTCGGCATCACACCTTGTGCTGGTTACGTTAGTCCTTTGTCGGCTATTTTGGTGGGCGCAATTACTGCTACGGCCTGTTTCTTTGCAGTTAGTCTACGCGCCAAACTACAGTTTGATGATTCGCTAGATACTTTTCCGATACATGGTGTTGGTGGTACAGTTGGCGCAATCTTGACTGGAGTATTTTCATCTAAGCAGTTTTACGAAATTCTTGTTGACGGTAAGCCGAAAGCTTTGGGTTTAGTAGATGGTAATGGTGGCCAAATTGTTACTCAGTTGATCAGTATTCTTGCTACTTACGCTTTTGCTGCTGCTGGTACTTTTGTGATTTTGAAGGGTCTGGCTTTGGTCATGCCATTGCGAGCCAGAGAAGAAGCCGAGTATCAAGGTTTGGATATTAATGAACATGGTGAAGAAGGCTATGGTGAGGAATTCGCTTCTGGTTTGAGCTTTGCTGAAAACGAATAAAAATTTATAAGATTTTGCAGTTAAAAACCACAGACAAAGCCTGTGGTTTTTTATTTTAGAAATTTGGATGGCTTTGATACCAGGCTACTGTGTCTTTAATGGTTTCTCCTAGAGGTCGAAAGGTAGCTCCGAGTTCTTGTTCGGCTTTGGCTGAGCTGAGTTGAGCTTTTTCCATGAGCGTGCGAATTCCGGCTGGGGGCATGGGGTTTTTGCTGCCGGTTACAGCCGACCATTTTTCGGAGAGATTGGCGATCGATAGTGCCAACCAGCTAGGCATCATAATACTTGGAGCCTTTACCCCCGAGGCTTTCTCAACTTCTTGGGCAATATCTTTCATAGTCGCTAGCGAGCCTGCTGCAATATATCGATCGCCTCGTTTTCCTTTTTCCGCCGCTGCAATCATTGCCTTTGCCACATCTCGTGCATCTGCTAAAGATGATCCACCGTCAACCAAGCCGGGCAACTTCCGCGCCATTAAGTCCTGAATTAACTGTCCTGCCGAAGTTGGTGCTGCGTCTCCTGGTCCCATCATCCAACCGGGCAAAATCATCACTACGTCGAGGCTATTGGTTTCTAGGAATCGTTTAATTTCTTGTTCGGCCAGTACTTTGGTCTTAAAGTAGATATTTTCTGCGGCAAACGCGCTGTAGCCAGCGGCTTCGGTTGCCAACTGACCGGGCTGGGTTTGAATCACACCACTAGAAGAAGTAAACACAGCTCGTTTCACGCCTTGAGTCTGGGCTGCTCGCAGCAACTCCATGGTGGCATCTACATTTAGGCGCTTCATGGTTTTCCAGTGATCACCTGGCTGGTAGTATTCTCTAAAAAATGCGGCAGTGTGAAAGACTACATCAACTCCGGCAAGGGCGGGGGCAAAAGCGGTGATGTTTTCGATGTCGCCCTGGATAAATTCAACACCACTGTCTGCTAGTAATTTGCGGGCTTTGTCGATCGATCGCACCAGTCCTTTAACTTGCCAGCCCTGGGTGACCAATTCTCGACAGAGATTATTGCCGAGCAGGCCGGTGGCACCAGTGACAAAGGCGGTTTTAATGGTCATAGTAATATTCTCCAAGCTGGTTAATTTGCTAGTAAGACGATCTTTTATTCACATCATCGTTTCATCCTAAGCTATTTGCTTCATCAAAAAGCCGATATTCCCCAAGCTGTCGATGGCTAGGGCGGTTCAGGTAGTATTGACATTGTTGGCGAAAGCCTGCCTGGGTAAGTTGGCTCATTGAAAGAAGAATCCTCGTGCGTTCACGCCGAGGAGTGTCAAGTGACTGTCAGTTTGGGCGTGGCTACCTTTGTGCCCAATGCTAGCTTACAGGTAGATGATGTGATTCGGGCTGCGGATGAGGCTTTATATAGGTCTAAACGAGAAGGGCGCGATCGATCGACGACCGTATCGATCGACTCTGGTACCAACGACTCGTGTGAATCTGGGTCGAAGTGAGCTATCGACTAGAGGTACCGTCAGTTCTGGGGCGGGGAAATGGCTTTTGGCTGAACCCGCCCCATGTTTTAACCCGATCGATTAACCGTTTTTCATGGCATTGATCAATTCGGCGGCTACTTCAGGGCGAGAGAACTCGGGGGGTGGTAACTCACCTTGGCGCAACAGATCGCGTACTTTGGTGCCCGATAAATGTACCCGCTGTTCGGGGGTGCTGGGGCTGGTTTTGGTTGTGGCCATCGATTTGGTGACGGTGCAATAAAAGGCGTGCTCAAACTTCATGGGCACAATGCCCAGCTCGCCTTCGGCAAACTCATCAAAAATGTATTGGGCATCGTAGGTGCCATAGTAGTCGCCAACTCCGGCGTGGTCACGACCGACGATAAAGTGGGTGCAGCCATAGTTTTTGCGAATTAAGGCGTGGAAGATGGCTTCGCGGGGGCCAGCGTAGCGCATGGCAGCGGGGTTGATGCCCAAAATTACTCGATCGAGCGGGTAGTAATGCTCCAAGATAATTTCGTAGCAGCGCATCCGCACATCTGCCGGAATATCATCTTCTTTGGTGGCTCCGACTAAGGGGTGTAAGAATAAACCATCTACGGTTTCCATGGCACATTTTTGAATGTATTCATGGGCGCGGTGAATGGGGTTGCGAGTCTGGAAGCCCACGATCGTCTTCCAGCCTTTATCTTGGAACATTTTCCGAGATACAACCGGGTCTAGTTGATAGGTGGGAAATAGCGGATGTGCTTCGCGTTCTAGTAGCCAAATTGGTCCAGCTAAGTTCACATCGCCTTGGTCGTAGACTACTCTTACGCCGGGGTGCTTTTCGTCTTCAGTGAGATAAATCTTAGCGGCTTCGTGTTTCTTGTCGTAGCTATATTTTTCGCTGAGTTCCAATACCCCAATAAAGCGACCAGTGGGGTCATCTAAACGCACTAAACTGCCGACAGCCAAAGGTTCTGCTATGGCGCTGGCGACAGAGAGCGTGATAGGAATTGACCAAGGTAAACCGCTGGACATCCGCATAGTATCTACTACTGGCTGGTAGTCGGCTTGGGTCATAAAGCCAGTCAGAGGACTGAAGGCACCGATCGCAATCATTACTAAATCTGAGCAGGCTCTCTCGTCTAAAGTGACCCGAGGTAAAGATTCAGCCTTGCTGAGTAATTCGGCTTTTTGGCTCGCAGAAGCAATGCGATTAATTAGTTCGCCACCATGAGGGGCAATGTTAGTATGTTGACTCAAAATAACTCCTATATTTTGTTGAATAAGTTTGTCATAGCAATCTGTTTTATAGCTATATATTTTTCTGGTAGGAAATCAATTGTAGGCTGGACTGTTGCTGGGCAGAGCACCTAGACTCTAACTGGTGTCTGAGAATACTTTAAATCTCCTTACCGCTCCTAGAATTTACAGCTCTTTGATTACAATCTTGTCGCCTTGTAGCTCACCAACTAATACCAGATCAGTCACACCCACGAATAGGCCGTTTTCTAAGACACCAGGGATATTGTTTAAGGTCTTTTCTAGTTCGGCTGGATTATCGATCGAACTAAATTTCACATCAATTACCAAGTTTCCTTGGTCTGTAACCACTGGCCCTGCTTTGCGTACACCCATGCGTAGTTCTGGCACCCCACCGAGTTTGACAATTGCCCGCATTACCGGAGTCACCGCCATGGGTAATACTTCCACTGGTAGCAAGAAAGTCGAGCCGAGTTTATCGACCATTTTGCTGCTGTCTACGACCACAATGAACTGCTCAGCCAAGGAATCAATGACTTTTTCTTGGGTGTGAGCCGCGCCGCCACCTTTGATCAAGTTTTTGTGGGGGTCTACTTCATCGGCTCCATCGATCGCAATATGGATTACTTCGGCTTCATCTAAAGTGGTCAAAGGAATCCCAAATTTCTTGGCCAAGACGGTGGCTTGAAAGGAGGTAGGGATACCTTTAACGTTAGTGAGTTCGCCCGAGGCGAGACGTTTGCCGATAAATTCGATTGCGAAGGCGGTGGTAGAACCGGTGCCTAGGCCAACAACGGTGTTGGATTGCACGCGGGCAGCGGCGGCTTTACCCACTTCTTGCTTCATCAGGTCTTGGGGAGAGGTCATCTTTACAGTTAGCTTAAAATTACTTAACCTAAGATTACCAGAATGCCTGCGATCGATTGCAGTGATAGTACCACCAACACCCGCACCCCCACTAAGGGCGGAAGCTCTGCTGAAGCTGTAGTCACTTCATTTTCTTGGATTTGGATGGTGGCTAAAGGCGTTTTTTCTGGTAAGTTTGACCGCAGCGGTAGCCGGATCGTGAACGTTGTAACTTGATCTTTGCCGGGACTTTGCACTGCCACCGTACCGCCGTGTAGTTCTACCAAGGACTGGATGATCGACAGACCTAAGCCCAGGCCAAAACTAGAGCGGGTTTTAGAAATATCGGCTTGGCGGAAGCGATCGAACACGCAGAGCAAAAATTTACCATCAATGCCGCAGCCGGTGTCACTAAAAGTCATTTGGGCATGATTGTCGAGGTAGGATAAATTAACATTGATCCTACCACTTTTTTGTAAAGTTACTTAACTAGCTTTAAATATTACTTTTCGCACCAAAAATATTGCGTGGCTATATAGATGGAATTTTAATAAGTTAGCAAAATAATGTATCTTTTTATTAAGTTGTTTGGCCGTATATCTTTCAGACAATTGTCTCAAGGTTTGCTGACATCGATCGATCTTCTGTAAATCCGAGCTAAGATCGCACTAGTTTTTCACACCCAAACTCCATGAAATTCGCGGCAATTGTTACGGTACTTTCGATAAGTTCTATCCTACTTGGTCAAACGGCTCTGGCTCAAATTGGTATTGGTGAACAGATTGCCTACAAAACCAAAAAAGGCCAAGTAGTAGTTACCAAACTCAAGCCCAAACAGAAGGTTGAAGTAAAATACCAAAATCAAAAAGGCAAACTGGGCAACCGCAGTGTCAAAACCAACGGTTGCGGAGAAGCCCTTATTAGTAACGCCGCCAAATTCCAGTCGCTCACTGTCGATACTCAAGTAATTCCTCTCGGCAGCATTCCGACCAAAGAACATACTCGCTGCAAACCTGGGCAAGGCACCATTAGCCCATATAATAAGGTGATTTATCTCAAATAAAGTACCACTTATTTCTAGGATTTAGTTGGGTGAGCGGAGTCGAATCCCAACGGTAAAGATATACTTATTACTGGGAATCACCTAAGGCAACTTACATCAAAGCGAAACAGCTTACTGGCGAAATGGGGTATTTGGATTCGGCCAAAACATTCGATGCGTCCCTGGCGGGAAATCACCTAACATCGATGCTTGTTACTTCTACATACGTTAAGTTGGCGGCGGTCTAACGTTCCCGTTCACCCGCTGCGAGAAACTTTTTAGGATTGTCATCCCAGCTCAGCCGGAGTGCAGCGGGTTTGTTAGACTGACTGACGCATGTAATAAACGTTTTTTTGCACTTCTGCATAGATGCGCAACGCTGTAGCCATGTATTGCTAGGCTTCTTCTTCTTTTGACTGGAACCACGATAATGTTTCAGAATCAACACGAATAGTAACAGCTACTAAAGAGGAAGAGAATATTCGCAATTTTGCAGTTAAGAAAAACTTATCCGCAAGAGGTGGAGTATCAGAATTGTCAATTTCATCATCCGGCATTGCATCAATTCTAGCCCAATCCCCGTTCTTGAGGTGTTGTTCATGATTTCTCCTTTCATACGACAATAGTCGGGACAGATTGAAGACCTACCCCGACTATTGAAATTATGGATACTCAATTGAGCTTAATCGGATAAATTTTGCCTCAGGATCAGTAAGTTCTTTGCCACTTGAAAGACGATACTTATCTAACAAGTCAAAAAATTGATTTAGGGAATCCTGCCTGGAAACACTATACATCTCAATCATCTTCACCCAATCAGCATGATTGGGAACGACTGGATTTGCCTGTCTCACCCAATCCGGAAAACCTGCATCAAAATGCTCAGAATCTTCATCTGTAATTTGATGTTCAGATATAGCCATGTGGTAGCCACGAAGCATCTGAGCTAAGGACTCAACAGAGTCTACCCCAAACATGCCAGGTCTCGCTTTGACCATATCTAATAATGCATACAAAGCCATAATTGCCTTCTAAAAAAATGGGTTAACATTGGATATTTTGCATTTTATCCGGAGAGATTTCCGTAATTACTGGTTTCACTGGAACAATAAGTCCTACATCAAAGGAACTTTTTAGCATTCCTTTGGGATGATGATTATCAAATACATATCCATCGATCAAAAGAACATAGTGAGTTCCATTTGTAGTTATTGGATCCGTCTGGCTATAGTCAGCATGGTACATTATTCCGACTTTGGGAGGTACCTTTATCTCGTATGCCTTGTATGAAATAATTTTGTGTTTCACCGCATTTGCCTGGACAAAACCATGAAGAGTTATCGCATAATCTTTGCACACTAGGTTTTTGTTGTTATATTTACTAGTTGCCGCGAAAGCAGCGTTTTTGAAGGTATCAGTAGTTACTTGAGCTAGAACCGAATTTCCACCACTGAATGAAAACATGTTACTAGCAATAGGATTACATGCTACGAATGAGGCACAGGCAACAATAAAAAGGCGTTGAAGGGAGCTTATTTGCATATCTTTTGTATGAAATTGAGTACTTTTACAATGCAGCATCTATTGATTCAACATTATCCACATCGTATCATATGCTAAACCTAAATCATCTTTAATCTAGGTATTTATAGAACTTCAGGAAATCAATTCAGCCTAACGTTCCCGTTCACCCGCTGCTACCAATCTTTGGGATTCATCAGCAGGAATAAATACAGTCGGGTGCAACGGGTTTGTTAGACTACTACTCTCTTTTTACCGTAAGAATATAAATGAAGTAGGCAGGTAAAAAGTTTATTCAAAGCCAAAATAATCCATGTTCTTTTAGCGAGAAAAGAGTAGTGTCAATCTGATTAGCTAACTAATTCACTGATCAGCTCATCACTTATTTGAAAAGGACTAAATAAATTTCTCACATATGTTTTTTGCTCATTAAAACTCCATGTTTTCCACAAAACTTCTGATTTAATTTTAGTCTGAACTATCTGATACTCTCTACGGTCGGGGGAAATTTCCCTCCACTCCTGCCACTTTAAGCGAGATGATTCTCCTTCTTTAATAACCTCCATTTCTATCAATACTTCAACAACTTGATCAGCAATTTTGGCAACCATGGGACTAAGCTGTATTTCTAGATCATTAGGATCTATGCTAAACTTGGCTTCCATAATTACTCGATGAAGTGCCATCAATTCATAGTAATTATCTATTGAAAACACCATTATTACACCTCAAAATGAATTGAAAAACTATTTCTTAGGATTTAGACCTGCGTAAACTACATCTGCATGTTTTCCGAATCTTAATGTACCGTCAAAAACCTGTTCATTTGGCTGAGTCCCACCTTTTAGCTGAACTCCTGGTTTCATTCTCAACTTAAATACGTGAGAGCCTTTATCTTTGTAAGCAGAAATTCCAATAAATAAAGCGTAAAATGCTTCTCCCTGACTGTACTCATTTGGTGTTAAAAATACTCTCCCTTTCGCATCAGGCAAGATCAGCTGATCTTTCTGAATCGCCTGAAATCCTGCTGCATCAGTATAGTGCTGGAAAGTTGATGTTTGTGCAATTGACCTATCAAAACTAGCAAACCCAACTAAAGTGATCAAG
>JAYUSV010000398.1:0-4149 GCA_043755495.1 Synechococcales cyanobacterium | reverse complement strand
TGGAGGCATCGGCCAATGAAACGTAAAGTCTGGAATCTTGAAGCCCGCTCTCTACCGTAAGGTGAGAGTCGGGTAGTACAGAGTCTAAGATATGTCACACTAATCCGAAAGAGCCACCACTGCTGCCCGAGCAGCGATCGATTGAGCCACAGCCACCAAAGCCTTTGCTGCTGCTGAATCAGGGGCAGCAATCACGATCGGTTGACCAGCATCACCACCTTCTCGCACCGGAATTTCGAGGGGAATACAGCCCAATAAAGGAATCTGCAACTCTGCCGCCAGTTTTTTACCCCCATCGGAACCAAAGATGTCATATTGTTTATCTGGCTGATCCGGAGGTACAAAGTAGCTCATATTTTCTACTACTCCCAAAATTGTGGTGAATTTCTCAAACATCCGTAAACCTTTGCGAGCATCAGCGATCGCCACATTCTGAGGTGTAGTCACAATCACGGCTCCAGCCATCGGCACCGCTTGGGCTAAGGTTAACTGCGCATCACCAGTCCCTGGCGGTAAATCTACAATCAGATAGTCTAACTCACCCCAAGCTACTTCATAAATAAACTGACGAATTACCCCATTCAACATTGGTCCGCGCCAAGGCAAGGGCTGATCGGCATCCACAAAAAACGACATAGAAATCAGCTTGACCCCATGGGCGATCGGTGGCTCCAAGCCGCCACCTTGGGGCATTACCGCTCTGGTGCCTGCCAAGCCAAACATAATTGGCGCATTTGGCCCATAAATATCGGCATCTAGCAAGCCCACTTTGGCTCCCATCTGCGCCAGTGCTACTGCCACGTTGGCAGATACAGTACTTTTGCCCACACCGCCTTTGCCGCTAGAAATAGCGATGATGTTTTTGACTCCTTCAATTCCTACTCGATCGGCCATAGCCTTTTGGGCGGGGATCTCGGCGGTAACGTTGATATCGACCGATTTTACGCCTTCTAGCTTAGCAACCGCTCGCCGACAGTCATCAGTAATAATTCCTTTTAATGGACAGGCAGGAGTAGTCAGAACCAGATCAAAACTCACTACGCCATCAGTAATTTTTACTTGGCGGATCATGTTGAGTTCTACCAAGCTTTTTTGTAACTCAGGATCATTAACCGGACGGAGAGCTTCTAAAACAGCGTTAGTATCTAGCATGATCAAATAAATTTTTAGTGTAAAAAGCGGAATTTAAAAACAAATTTTTGGATCTCTCCGCCATCAGTCAATAAAGTTGATCAGCGGAGAGTTTATGAGACTATTCGTAGAGCCAAGGAGTAACAGTTGGTTTCCAATCAGCTAATTCTTCCGGTTTAAACCATAGAGCAACTTCTTGTTGAGCAGTTTCGACAGCATCCGAACCATGAATTAAGTTACGGCCAATGCTTACACCCAAATCACCGCGAATAGTACCGGGTTCGGAAGTTAAAGGATTGGTTGCGCCAATAATTTTACGAGCAGAAGCTACGACCCCATCACCTTCCCAAACCATCGCTACTACGGGAGCAGAGATAATAAAATCTACCAAGCCAGCAAAGAAAGGTCTTTCTTTGTGAACGGCATAGTGCTGCTCAGCCAATTCTCTACTAACCATCATGAACTTCATACCTACAAGGGTGAAGCCTTTTTTCTCGAACCGACCAATAATTTCGCTAACCAGGCCGCGCTGCACGCCATCAGGCTTGATGGCAATAAATGTACGTTCCACCGTAAACTCCTAAGTATTTCTGTGTTTGAGGCACCAAGTCTAAGAATCACAGATGCCAAGGATCCAGGATAGCCGATCGACCGTCTCGATCGAACATAAAGATTTCGGCCTAGTCTTTGCGGTTGAACAGCATATTTAAAATGGTCGAGACGATCGAAACTCCCAGGGTGCCCGCTAAAACCGATTGCCAGCCGTTAATGGCAAAACCTGGTGCGTAGGCATCGACCGCCATCAAGCAGCCCACATTTAAACCGATCGCCGATAGACCCAGCGTAAAAAAAGTCAGGGGGAAAGTCAAAAACTTTAACACCGGTCTAATAAAGGTATTCACCGTAGCCAAAGCAAAAGCCGCTACCGCTGCTCCTGAAGCATCAGTAAACTCCATACCTTTGGGAATCACTTGATTGATTAGATATGCAGTGATCGGTAAAGAGGCTGCATTTAGCACCCAAGTCATCAACAGTCTTTTCATGATTTTGCAGCGGTTTCTTGGTTCATCTTGATCTTACTCGGTAGAATATCCTCTGAATAACAAACAGGAATTACGAGCGTGAGCAAAAACTGGTTGTCGGTGGTAGGAATTGGGGATGATGGCTTGACTGGACTCAGCCCGATCGCCCGCAGCCTCTTAGATCAAGCCGAGATTATTTTTGGCGGCAAAAGACACCTATCTATGTTGTCACCCAACGATTCTCGGACTCATATTTCCTGGCAAAGCCCTTTTCAGAAATCGATCGACAACATCATTACCCATCGTGGCCAACCAGTCTGTGTTTTAGCCAGCGGTGATCCCATGTGTTACGGCGTAGGCAGTGGCCTGCATCAAGCTTTAGTAGATCTGGGGATCAATCCGCAGCTAGAAATGACCACTATCCCGTCACCCTCGGCTTTTAGTCTGGCCTGTAGCCGCCTGGGCTGGACGTATAACGAAATAGAAACGCTGAGTCTCTGCGGGCGAGACTTGCAGTTAATTCAGCCGCTGATTTATCCGGGAGCCAAAATTTTGGCCTTGAGTGCCGATCGACATACCCCAGCTCAACTCGCCAAAATCTTACAAGAACGAGAAGCCGGAGAGGTTCAAATGACTATCTTGGAACATCTTGGCGGTGTTCAAGAAAAGATCGTTAGTGACCAAATCAATAGATGGAGTGAGGAGAAATCGGTCGCCGATCTGCATCTGATCGCCCTAGAGTGTCCTGATTTTATTTCTGGCTACTCTCGACTACCAGGCTTACCAGATAATGCGTATATCCATGATGGCCAACTTACTAAACGAGAAATTCGGGCTGTGACCCTCTCGGCCTTAGCACCTTGCCCCGGTCAATTATTGTGGGATGTGGGAGCCGGGAATGGATCTATTTCGATCGAGTGGCTGCGTAGTCATCCTCGTAATCGGGCAATTGCGATCGAACAACATCCGCAACGCTTCAAAAATATTGTAACAAACGCTACAGTTTTGGGGGTACCAAACTTACAGACTATTAGCGGTAAAGCTCCAACTGTGTTAATTAATTTGCCTGCCCCCGATGCGATCTTTATTGGCGGTGGCTTGACGATTGTTGGTGTGTTTGAAACCTGCTGGCAAGCTTTAAAACCTGGGGGTAAATTAGTGGCTAATGGTGTTACCGTAGAAACCGAACAACTGATCTTTCAATTACAGCAGCAGTATGGTGGAAAGCTCGATCGAATTGCAATTCAAAGGGCAGAACCGGTAGGCAGATTTCTGGGCTGGAAAGCTTTAAACCCAGTCACTCAATGGTTTGTAGAGAAAAATAGTTAATCGGGTTCCTATAATTACCAAGAAGTGATAGGATACTCTTGCTGCTCAAGAGAAAAAAGATCATGAATAACTCTGGATTCCCCCAAGCAAAAGATCCACAGAAAGCCAGATTCTTTACTCTGCGGCGGCGATGCCCAGCCTGTCATGACCCCAATATTCGGCGAACTGGCCGTCAAGGTTGGTCAGAAAAAATACTTTCCATTTTTAGTTTGTATCCATTCCGCTGTACTAATTACGAATGCAATCATCGCTTTATTAGAATGTCTAAGAACTAAAACAATTCAAACTATTCTGAGTTTTAACTAAAGCCCAAATCCACAGCAATTCGATGGGCACAGGCATAGCCCGAAAAAGCTACAGCATTTAATCCCTGACCAGGAAAAGTGCTATCGCCCACACAGTATAGTCCAGGTATTTTGGTGCGATTGAAGGGCATTGGTAGTAACCCCGCTACCTTACGACTGGGCATCGGACCATAGCTGCCATCGGCTCGGCCTAAAAAGCGGCGATGAGTGCGGGGGGTACCAACTTCTAAAAAATCTATCCCAGCCTGAAGACCAGGGAAAAGTTTTTCTAGTCGATCGAGCAGTGTCTTAGCCTGTGCTTCTTTCCTCGCTTCATATTCTGCGGAAGTTAAGTTTTGCCAGTCATCTAACCAGCTCGGGGT
>JAYUSV010000397.1:0-4150 GCA_043755495.1 Synechococcales cyanobacterium | reverse complement strand
GACCCTGCAAACGCATAATCCAAAACAAGTAATACCCGGCGTTGATTAAAACGGTGATACCCATGCCCAGCCAGACTCCAGGGATGGTGCTACTCCGGTTGCTATACCAAAGCCAAATGAGCAAGGGCACCCCATAAATAAATTGGGCAAAGCCGATCGCCGACAGCAGCAGGTAAAAAATTGATGATACTGAGTGGCTGAGTAAGCAAATTAGCGCAAAAGACAAATTGATCAATAGAATTCCCATTAAGCCAGCGAGTATTCTCAGTGCCTTATTCGTTTTACTCATAAAGTTGAAAAGCCGAAACGGTCGTGAAAATCAATACATGTAAAATATCCCCTTGTCAGCAGTAATGACAAGAGGAGCAGCTATTTTTCAGACTTTCGTATGAGATATTTTAGATATGGCCAATAACTTCTGATCGGTCGTAACGCACTTTGGCCATGGTGGCATATTTGTCATCGGCAGCGCGGTAGCCAGCGGGGCAAACCAAAACAGATGCGTAGCCCTGAGTTGTCAGACCCAAGATTTCATCATACTTAGCCGGGTTGAAGCCTTCCATGGGACAAGTATCAATGCCCAGCATAGCGGCGCTAGTCATAAATTGGCCGATCGCAATATAGACTTGGCGAATTGCCCATTCATCGATGGTAAAGCCTTTGCTGGGGTTGGCCATAAAGCCTTTGATCATTTTATTGAGACCAGCCAGACCATCGATCGGCACACTGCGTTTGTCAGACATATCTTGAATATATCGATCGACTTCAGCATCACCCATTTCTTTTTTGATCGCTAGAACGACTAAATGAGAAGCCTCTACTACCTGAGCTTGATTCCAAGAATTTGCTAACAACTCTTGGCGCAGTTGGGGGTTATCTACCACAAAGAATTTCCAAGGCTGAAGACCAAAAGAAGAAGGGGTGAGGAGCAAACTCTGTTCTAAAACATCCCAGGCATCAGCAGGAATTTTTTGGCTGGGGTCAAATTTTTTGACGGCGTAGCGCCACTGCAACTGGGTAAGCACTTGAGCGGGGGATGCTGCAATATTATTCATTTTGATCTCCTGTAATAGAGTTGAGTCACAACCGCTCCTATTCTATCTGATTTTGGCTGAAGTGAGCTGAGAGAGCGGGCTAGACTGAGATTGCTGCGAATAATCTAACAATCTGTGGGTAGAATAGACAAAATCGCTACCTCAAAACTTCATGTCGATCTATGCCATTCTGCGCCAACTTCCTTGGCTCGCTGTCATGCTTTGGGCAGTCCCTGCTTTGAGTCAGGAAAATCCTGGCCAGATTGACATCGACCCAGAAATTATTAAAGATAGCCCTGTGCTTCAGCGCTGGCTGAAACAAATCCCTGATGTGGGAGCCGAAATTCAAAATGATCCCAGCTTTCGGCCTCGGGTGCGATTAGGTTATTCGCAGTATCCAGCCAATGGTCAGGCTGGTGGTTGGGATGCCAGTGTGAAAGAAGTATTGTTAAATCGATCGGGCCTCGCCCTCAATGCCGATTATCATGGACGCGGCAATCGCAGTTCTTATGGCATAGAAGCAAATTACTATGTACTACCCTTGGGTGGCTACTTTAACTTGGCTCCCGTAGTGGGCTATCGCAAGATTGATACCGATGCCTATCAGCGAGATGGAGTTAATGTAGGAGCCAAAATACTTTTAGTACCGGCGCGGGGCGGTGGTGGCGATATTGCTTTGCAGCAAACATGGCTGAATGTGGGCACTGCTGAAGAAGTAGGTATTTCGAGCATCAGCACGGGTTATGCTCTGACCAATCAACTGCGGCTATCGGGCGAAATCCAGTGGCAAAATTCTCGCGAAATCCAAGAAAGTCGGGTGGGTATTGGCTTGGAGTGGATGCCCTAGGGTAAATGCATGACGGCTTTAGTGATTGCTCTTGATTTATTAATTTCTTTAATCTGTTGGCTGATTGCTTGGCAGTTAATTCGTTTGCAGCCCCAAATAGTGGCGCTGGTAGCGGCGATCGATGATGCAACCATCTCGGTGGAGCAGTTAAGTTTGGTGCCAGCATTACTAGCCGATCGACAGCAACAAATTCAACAATTGCAACAGCTCTATCAACAGCCATTGACTGTACTAGATCAGGTATGGCAATTGGTGCGATTATTACTCTGGGTGAGAACTCGCCGCTAGAATAAATTTAGATCTTTTGAGTATTTTGCATGATACCTTCCTGGCTGGCGATCGGCTTAGCTGCGACCCTGATTGGCTTCGCCGTCCTCAAACTCAACACCAGAGAAAGTATTCGCTGGTTCAATCACCAGCGCCGCCCCCAGTGGCTAACTTTTGAGCGCTTGATTCCGGTAATTTGGATCACCATATTCATCTGTGGGGCTTGGTCGGCCTATAACGTCTGGGAAAAGGAGCCTGGGAGCGCCAAAACTTGGTCTTTAATGATTTTTTACGCTTTGGTAGAAGTGGCAATCATGCTCTATAACCCAGTAATGGGATGGTTCAAGAGTTTACGTATTGGAGTTTGGATTGGTGGCTTTGGCTTTGTGTTGGGGGTAATTTTGGCGACTTTGGTATTTCCGGTTTCCCTCTGGGGTGGTCTGCTGCTAGTCCCTTATCTGCTTTGGAGTCCGGTGGGCACCTATGTAACTTGGGTGATGGATGAGATAAATAACACTCGATCGATCTAGGAATTAACGATCTAGAAAGCAATATAAGTCGTCATATTTTGGGCGATCGATCATTCAAAATTACCCCCGCTGACGATGGCTCCGACGTACATAGACCAAATAGACAATCAGCACCACCAACATTACTCCAGCCAAGATTAAATTAGTGCTGCGATCCATATTGGCCATAGTGTTTTGATAGGCTGCAATAATTTTATCGCCAGCAAATAAACTCACCACTGCTCCGGCTGCCAAAAATGGACCAAGGGGAAACTTGCGGCGACTACTGCCCAGTAATACTGCGCTGCCCATCACTGCCGATCCAACGAAGGATGCCATTCCACCAGTGAGTACTACTCCCGACCAACCCAACCAAGCCCCAACCATCCCCATCAGCTTAGCATCACCGCCACCTTGGGCTAACTGACCCATCAGTAAGGTTCCTAAGATTTGGATGATGTCATAGATCCAGATCCCTAGTACCATTCCCCCGATCGAACCCACAAAGTACTGCACCGCCCCAGCAATTGTCTGAGTTTCTTGGTAGCCCAAAAAAGTTTGAAACACCACACCCAAAACTAACCCGGAGCTAGTCAAAGGATTCGGTAAAGTCATAGTATCTAAATCGATCGCCGCCAAAGCAATCAGCCAAGCCAACAGTAAGCAATAGCCTATCGTCTGCCAAGTAGCTCCAAAATGCCAAAAAGTAACCAGCCACATCACTGCTGTAAAAGTTTCTACCAGCGGATAGCGCGCCGAAATTGCAGTATGGCAATGGCGACAACGCCCCCGCAACATCAACCAGCCCAGAATCGGAATATTTTCAGTTAAGCCCAACTTATGGCCACATTTTGGACAGCGGGAAGGCGGCCACAACAAAGAGATCCCGGCAGGGAGTCGATAAATTACCACATTTAAAAAGCTGCCAACACAAGACCCGAGGCCAAAAACTAGCCCCGCCAGAATCATTTGTTCGTCAGGCATGATTATCTATTCCCGTTACGCATCTGGTGCAGCGGAATAAAACGCTCTTCTGGAAGCAACACAGGTGCTTGGCGAAACAGCAGCTTACCCCGGTAAGAAATCGGGTTCAACACCACCCCGATCGGTTCTTTGGCACGATGCTCATGAACCTGCAAGTATTTTTGGTATAGGGCGCGGGCAGCACTAAGCAAGTTTAGCTCTTCTGATTCATAGAAAGTTTCTATTTCAGAAGGAGCATTGACCTGACTAGACGACTGGGAATGTTGTGTTTCCATGTGTATTTAAATTTTAGCTAATGCTTGAACTAACAACTCACCCATTTGCTTACAGCCTACTAGAGTCATCCCTGGAGACATAATATCGCCGGTGCGATAATTGCCATCTAACACAGTTAGAACGGCACTTTCCAGTTCTTGAGCAGCTTCTGGTTCATTTAGCCCATACTTCAGCATCATTGCGGCGCTGAGTACTTGAGCAAGTGGGTTAGCTTTATCTTGCCCAGCAATGTC
>JAYUSV010000396.1:0-13362 GCA_043755495.1 Synechococcales cyanobacterium | reverse complement strand
TTAAGTTACGTCGTCAGGAGTTGGCGCTAAAGGCAGCGGAAGTAATGGCGGCCACTAGTAGCAATGCAGCTTGGCAGGCTCCAGTAACTCCGTTGGGTGAACAAAAAACTCGTTTAGATGCCAGTGATCCTTTAGATGCGCAGTTTTTACGCTGGGAAGCAGAGGAAGAATTGAACAGTATGAGGAAAAATATTGGCAAGTAGTTGGGTGACATCGAAATTATCCAATTTGAGCCATTAGCTTCACGTCAAATTCTTGCTCAAACCAAGATTTTTTAAAATCTAGGCTCCAGAGTTCTAGCTGGCAATCGTCGCCTGCTGTAGTTGGTGTTAGTTGTAGATTTAAGGTGCGGATGGCAGGTTGAAAATCACATTTAATTTCTTTAACAGCTCCGATTGTCCGTCGATCGAGCGCAATAGCCACCCGTAAAATTGCCCCTAACTGAGACACCAACAATTTGTTTTCGCGGGATAGAGTTTGATATCCTTCATGCTTTTTCTTGGGCATAGTTTTACGATGATAACGCGCCAAGTTAGCAATAATTTCGATTTCTAATTCATTATATCCAAGTAATTCACCATAGCGAATTAAATAATAAGAATGCTTATGATGCGCCGAGTGGCTGACAAAATGCCCGCTGTTGTGCAGAATTGCCGCACTCCATAAATAGCGACAAGCATCGGGGGGATGACTATGGAGTTTTTCGGCCAGCATATAGTTAAATATTTCTACTGCTAACTCTGCTACTTTTTGGCCATGACGAATATCTACACCGTATTTATCGGCGATTTTCAGAGTACTGCGCTCTTTGATGGAGCTTTGATAACGCAAGCGATCTTCCACCAAACCATGAGCCAACATCCAATCGACAATTACGCCCTCGCGCAAGCTGCGCTCACAGAGCAGTAAGCTCTCCATTTTTAAAGCAGTCATGGCGTGTAATAACACCAACAAACCGGGCAGAATAATTTCGGCACGACGTTCTGAAAGGCCAGGAATTTGGCTGCGTTCGGTCACGTTCAGCCGTCGCATTTTTTGAACCAGTTGTTCTACATCTTTACGCTGGAGCTGAAAACCATGGAGACGGCTGGGCAACACCCCGGTTTTTTCGCGGCCAACAATCATACATGCTGTTTCGATCGTCCCCGAAGTCCCGACCATTTGGGGCAGTTCGCCAGGTTTTAAGTTGGCTTTGATTTCTTCGATCGATCTTTCTAATTGACCACAAATATAGGCTTGCAGATAGCTGAATTCTTGGTCACTAATAGGGTCGGTAGTAACTAGTTCGCTACTGAGCCGCACTGCGCCAATTTTGGTGCTGCTGAGGGTGCGGGGTTCTTCGCTGTCACCTAAGATCATTTCGGTGGAGCCACCGCCGATGTCGATCGAGATGCGAGGAATGTTATCAAACTCTAGTCCAGACAGCACTCCTAGGTAAATGCGGCGGGCTTCTTCTACCCCCGAAATTAAGTCTACTTTGAGTCCTAATGCTCGATCGATCATGTCAATAAATTCGCGGCCATTGGGGGCTTCGCGGGTGGCGCTGGTGGCGACGGCGATTACTTCTTGGGCACCGAGGCTGAGGGCGATGGTTTGGTAGCGACCGAGAGCGGCGATCGCTTTTTCCATGATGGCGGCGTTGAGGTTACCGGTAAGGGGGTCTCGATCGCCGAGGCGGACGGTGTCTTTTTCGCGGGCGATGACGCTGAAGGCGGGGAGTTCGGGTTTGATTTCGACTACTACCATGTGTAGGGAATTGGTACCGATGTCGATCGCTGCTAGGATGGGGCGCTGTTGGCTATGTTTACCGACGGTGTTGAGGTTTTGAAGGATTGCATCGGTCATGGTGGCAGCGGCGATAAAGGAGACAGTGTATTATCATCGGTGATTTGTGGTCAAAACTCCCAGATTCCAGGCTTCCAAAGATTTTAGCGGATAGGCTTTAAGCCCTCCCGGTAATCATAGTAAACCTTCTTGCGTTGGTATTTATCATCAAATAACAACGGCCAATCTTTGAGCTTCATCCAATTAGTAATCCAACTATCCCCATCACCCACATTCCAATGAGTAATGCCATACCGCTGCTTCTTTGGTACCAATCGCTGGTATTCCTGAGCAATAAACTTATACTTCGCACCTTGTTGCTTTTGTAACTCAGGACTATAAACTAAATCTGGATTTTTCTGCCAGTTAGAAACCAGCACATCCAACTCCGAGATATGCACCAACAAACCGGTTTTTGCCGCACCACTAATTGCCCTAGTAATCCGCTCTTCGGTAGCATTCAAGTCTAAATGAAACTGTAAACCCAAACCATCGATCGGAATCTTGCGCCGTTTAAAATCTGCCACCATCTTAGCGATCGCCGCCACCTTACGAGGCTGGGTATCTTGACCATATTCGTTGTAAAACAACAGTGCTTTAGGGTCAGCCCTATGAGCATACTGAAAAGCCCGCGCAATATAGTCTGGCCCCAAATTTCGCGCCCAAATACTGCCATTATCATTTTCTACTGAAGGATTGGCATGATTATTGGCCATTCGTAGAGTGCCGTCATCGTTCAGCGCCTCATTTACCACATCCCAAGATTTTACTTTGCCCTTGTAATGACCCACCACTGTTTGAATATGGGTTTTCATTACTTTTTCCCAGGCTGCTCGATTGCCCTTAAATTCTTTTAGCCACTTGGGTAAAGCATCGGGCTGATGCCAAAGCAAAGTATGACTATGTACCCGTTTACCGTTGGCTACTGCCCAGTTTACTAAATAATCTGCCTTAGTAAAACTATAGCGATTTGGCTCGGGGTGGATCGAAACCCATTTTTGCTCGGTTTCGGGAGTTACGCTGTTGTACTCGGTTTTAATTACTTGCCGATATCCAGGGCGTTGCTCTAGCAAGGAAGGATCACAGCCTACGCCGATCGGGAAAGAGGCCACCTGCCATAAAGCTTTATCTGGAGCAATTTTTGCCTCTGACCAGGACATTTGACAACCGCTGGACAACCAGAAGCTTAATGCCACAACGGTCACAATCAACCAATGTTTAACCCGCATTTTGTAATAGGAGCTTTGCTGCTGTAAGATTCAATCTGTTTATCATAATTCATTGGTGATGTGGCACATTAAACTGGGGGTAAGATGGAGCCGATCGGCATATTTCATTTTGCCTGTTCAACGTTGCAGATTAATCGTCTATACTAGATGAATGGTCAGTTATATTGGTATTCAAGATGGCGAATTTTAACCACGGCTATGCGCTGTTGATTGGGGTGGGAGATTGTAAATATACTCAATGGTCACTGCCGGTAACAGCGAAAGATATCCTGGCTGTCAGGGAGGTGTTGATTGGCCCTAATTTGTGTGGTTATTATAACGACGATGAGCATATCCGGTTGTTGTGCAACGATATGGCTACTAAAGCAGCAATTATGGATGGTTTGCAATGGCTGCAATCGATCGCTGATCGAGACCCGGCAGCTACGATTATTGTTTATTATTCTGGGCATGGGTGGCTGAATCCAGTCGATGGTAACTACTATTTAATTCCTCATGATGTGAAGCCCCATAAGATTGCTGATTCGGCGGTGGCGGGGCGTGACTTTACGCGGGCTTTGCAGGCGATTAAGTCTCAAAAGTTGTTGGTGATTTTAGATTGTTGTCATGCCCAAGGGGTGACGGCAGCTAAGGGTGGTGTGGAGTTTAGGTTGACGAATGGTGAGGAGTTGGATGCGCCCCAGGGGTTTGTGCCGCAGTCGGCGAAGGGACAGTTTGCGGCTTTGGTGGAGGGGAAAGGGGTGGCGATGTTGGCTTCTTCTGATCATGATCAGCTTTCTTGGATTAAAAAAGACCAGAGTTGTAGTGTGTTTACTGATCATTTGATTGATGGGTTGAGGGGGGCGGGAAATTTGGTGGGCGATCGAGAGATCACGGTGATGAATTTGATTGATCATCTGGGGAAGACGGTGGCGGCGACGGCGCGGGCGGAGTATCAGGTGCAACAAGATCCGCAGGTGGAGTTTAAGGGGTCTAATTATTTCCCGATCGCGCTGTTGTGTGGAGGGAAGGGTTTACCGGTGGGTGGTTTTGAGGCGCTGAGTACACCGGGAAGTAATGCTGGTGTGACGGCATCTGGGGATGGAGCAATTGCTGTTGGTGGTAAGGTGAAGAATTCGGTTTTGATTACTGGCAATAATAATACTGTTTCCCATGGTATGACGCAGGTTAACCGGGATAATGCTACTGGTTATCAAACACAGGTTGAGGGGGGAACTGTCAATTTCTATGGGCGGAGTACGACAGATGAGGCGAAGTCCTAATTTTTGTCCAAGTCAATTAAGGATCTATTTGGTCTTCAAGACGGGTATCAATTTTCAGCGAGGCAAAATTATTGAGGACAGCATTGAATACCCTCACCCCCTTCGACTCTCAGGGCAACGCCCAACCCCTCTCCCAATGCGGGAGAGGGGAGCCGGAGCACTCATTAAAGTTTCTTGCAATATGTTCAGAGCTAAGTTGTGGACTCCTGATCAGACCGGATCTGGACCGCCAAAACCTTCTTGCCAAAAAACCTTGTCTACCTCATATTCAGTGGTCGAAAAACCATCTGGTAGGTCACAGAATCCTGGCTGGTTTCTCACTGTTAAAATAACCTCTTGGGCTTTTTCCCTGGAAGAAAATGCTCCAATAAGTTTTAAGTCTTCTCCTCCAGTGCTAGTTTCACGAGCGTGAAAAACAATAAAAACGCTACTCATAAAATTCATCCTAATTAACTTGGCTAATGCACGAGAATCCAGAATTTATTATTCAAATGCTCGATCGCCATATTTTTGAATTTTATTATGTTCTGTTGCTGCACCAGTATCCCAATTACCAGTACCGTATTTGGCATCTAAAAGCCTTTTAGCAAATGCTTTACCATCTTCATTAGGATTTTTGCATGGTTTGTGACCTTCATTTTTAACCCAGGAAGGTGCATCTGTCGCGGCATCTTTTCCTTTGTCTCCATTTCTTTTCTTATATTCTTTACAGTCCAGTGCCACCAAGAATACTGTGCTAGAGTTTACAGCTTCTTTACTGCGATCACCAATGAGGTTTGAGTTGTTGGCAAGAGCAGCACGCCAATTACCAAGGACTACACTTAGAAGGGCTAATAAAATAATACTAATTTTCATTTATTCGTATATCCTTTACTACTACAGAAGTTCTTTGAGACAACATAGATTCTAGTCAAACAGTGCCATTTTGTCAAGTTTATTGTTTTTGGCAATCTAACTGGGTATCAAAAGGTGCTTCTCGAAGCAGTTACAATGCAATAATGGTCAATGCTTTTGACTCACCTCTAGATAGATCATGCTCAGGCTTCTGATTATGTCGAGTGTAGCGGATTGGTTGGTTTATGGTGATTGGCTGGAGTCGGTATCGGATTTTGCTACACAGGTTTTTGCAGTTGGGTTTGCCGAGAAATCTGACGGAGGTGTTAATATCAGGGAAGGCTTAAACGAATTATTTTTGGCTTGGGTTTATGGAACCAGAGTCAACTTTTGAAGAACCGGAAAAAATGACCAATAACAGCAAGGAATAAGAAAATAATGGAAGATTTAGAACAACTAAAATCAATTCTTCAAGGAAAATTGCCGGATAGTGAGATAGAATCATTATTATTGGGGTTTACATCTGCTACTGGTGAATATTCTGTTTCAATTGAAGGTAACGTAGAAGATTCAATCATTGCAACTGGGAATAACAATATTATTGGAGGTAGCAATCGAATCACTATTAATAACAGTAACAATGCAGATGAGATCAGAGAACTATTTTTATCATTCAAAAAAGATTTCAAAGCTTATCATCTCAAATTAGCTGATGATAAAAATCGTATTGTCCGAAATAAATCAACTCTCAATAAGACGGTAGCTAAAGTAAAAAATCCTCTTGTAAAAAGATTTGCTAAAAGCACACAAAAGTCTACTCTAGCTACAAAAATAGAAATCTCAAAACAGGCTTTGGTTTTAGATCTCAAAACCAGTAGTACCATTGAAAGAATCAAAGCATTACAAAAGTTAGGAAGGATTGGGAAGGATAGCGATACAGCTAATTCAGGAATAATAAGAGCAATTCAAAGAGATAAGAATAATACTGTAATAGCAGAAGGTATCACCGCTTTATCTAAAATCACTAACGATCCTAAATTAACAGTTTCAATAATAGCAAGGTTCTTAAAATTCAATCCAAATGGCTTGGTAATTATCAGTGCAATGGAATCTTTCTCTAAGATAGCTTGTGGCAATAATGGTGAGGTTGATACAATGCTAAATTTATTGTCAGATAAAAACGATATAAAAGTCCAATCAGCAATAATAAATAGTTTAGGTAAAGTAGCTATTGGACAGAGAAAAGCAATTGATAAATTGCTGTGTATACTAAAATCTAGTACTTCAACTAGAACTATTAGGCAGTTAGCAGCTAATAGCTTAGGTCAGATTGCGGTAGAAGACCAGATTGCAATTCTAGAAATGAGTAGATTATTAACAATCGAAAGGATTCAATCTGTTAAAGAGCGTATCAGAATAAACTTGAATAAAATTAAATTTGGTAAATAGAGTCAGCTAAATTACACTAGTCAAAGCAAGTTTCTTGATTTCTATCAAATTTGCTTTCTATCTTAAATTTTAGATGAATTCTACTCACGCCACGGGGAACCCGTTGGTGTTGAACTCCAGCGACTAGAAGCATTCCTCAATTTGCTATGTTCAGCAGCCTCAAGACCAAGAATTAGTGATGTCTTTTGAAAATTTTCTGGACTGTATGATTTCCCTGATTCTTCTGACCAATATATCCATGTATCAAAGTAAGGCTTATCTCTTTCTTCTATGTCATGGCGCAGTCTAGCGATCTCTTCCGCATTTGGGACATTACTTTTTTTCGCTGTTGTTGGGATGAGTTTGGCAAGTTCCGCAAAAAAATCTTTCGGCATTAATCGATTACCAGATCTTCCGTCAATTTTGAGCACATCTTTTAAATCATTGTACTTATCACCTAAAAATGCATTAATAACGTAGCCAGGATTAACGTCAAACTTAAAGAATCTTGGTTTTGCGCCTTTAGATGTAAGAGTTAAAGCAAAAGGTTGTTCTCTAATTGAAAAAAGACAATCAAAATCAGCTATCCCCATTTTAATTGTGAACTGCTGAATATCAACTTTTTCTGCCATCATACTATGGTGCAATTGAACTAAAGACTCTATTTTCATATTGGCCTCATTTATGGACTTATCTCGATTAGCCATTTTATTATAAACAAATTTTTTAGCAACTTCTATGACAATTGATCCAGTCGCAGGGTCTCCTTCAAGAATTGTAATTTCTTCAACTTCATTATCATCCAAAGAATCCAAAGCAGCATTTACAGCTTTGAGAATAGTAACACTAATTTTGTGGACAAGCATTTTTGGAACCCTTTTTTCAAGCAGAGGCATCATTATATTTTTACACCCATGACGTGATGCAGCTTTGATTATTGATTGAACTGAAATAGAAATCGATTCCAAATCTTCTTCATTCACAAATTTAATATTAGAACAAATAATTAATATTGATTTGTGTGAAAAAAACATATTCCTACCTGATGACAAAGACAACAATAGAGGTTGATGTGGATCTATGCTTCTTGTTTTTGTTCTCTCTATTTCATCAGCAATTGATTTCTTTAAATAGTTTGAAGTTAAAAAAATACGATCTAAATACATGCTAAAAGACTCGCCAAAGCCACCAAATACTCCATCAGAATTCACAGGAACAACCAATGCATCAAATGGTAGTTTCCAAGGAGAATTAGTCTGTAGGATATTAACGTCTGTACTATTGTAATTTGCCAATAAGTGAGAAACAGTGAAGTCTGACAACTTTCTAAATGCAAGGTGATGATTTTTATATCTACTCCATAATTTGATTTTGTGATCGGAGCCACAACTTGCAAGTATTCTACTATCAGGACTAAAAGTTACACAATCAACTCCACCTAAGTGACGAACCAATGGTGTACTAACAAGATTACCTTCTGTATCCCATAAACGAATTGTTCTATCTCTACTTGCACTAGCTAATAGTTTTCCATCAGGACTAAAGGCAACTGACCAAACTCTACTTTGATGCTTCATCCATGGATTACCAACCATATTTCCATTCAAATCTAATATTTTCACACTTGAATCTTTACTGCAACTAGCTATTAGAGTAGAACTGGGATTCAAAGACAAAGAATTAATAGTAAGAGTATGAATTTGCAATGCTACTGTTATCACTTTTGTATTAAGTAAAGCTGAGTACAAATTGCCATCTGAACCGCCAAAAAAGATTTGCTTGCCATCTTTTGTGAAAACAACTGTCCTGATTTTAAAACTTGTATCTGGGATTATTGTTTGAATTTCTTGACCAAATACACCCCAGATTTTCACCGTTCCATCAGCACTAGCTGATGCCACCAACTGACTATCAGGACTAAATGCAACAGCATTAACATAGCTAGTATGCCCCCTGAAAGTTAAAAAAAGTTGACCTTTTTGGTCTATTAAACAACTTGTGCTATCACTACTGGCTGAAGCAATAAACTTACCATCAGGACTAAAAGCTATACAATGCACTGGCGATTTATGCCCTGAATATATCCAAACCTCTCGCCCTTCTCTGACATCCCACAATCTTATTGTGGCATCATCACTAGCCGAAGCAATAAATTTACCATCAGGACTAAAAGCAACACAGGTAACATTACCCGTATGTCCAGAAAAAGATCTAACGCAATTCCAAGTATCCGATAACTCATTTTCACCAGCAGCACCAGACTTTACTGATGGCTCTTGCCGATTAGCCTGTTCCAACTCCTGCGCCAACCCCTCATACTCCCCACCCAACCTCCTTAAAATCTCCGCCGCCACCAACCCAAAAGGCCGCGACACCCCCACCACCTCAACATCCTCCACCGCCAACGGATTCTTTAACACCCCCATAAACACATCCAACGTCAACCCCAACCGATCGGCCACAAACCGCGAAACCTCATTCAAAACATTCAGCACCATCGTCGTCGGCACCGCACTCAACAACACCTCCCGCGCCCCCGCCATAAACTCATAACCAACCCCATCAGGATTCATCTCAGCAGACACCTCCACCACCGGCTTCAGCAACCCACCCAAAAACACCTCCGCCACATGCACCTGAAGCGATCGAGGCAACAACCGATCCTGCAAAATGCGCACCACCGGCAAACTAACCACCGGAGCCGCCGCCAAAATCATCGCCAACTGCCGCGCCAACGGCGAAGCCGTCACCTGAAACCGTCGTACCCGCTCTTCCCCAGAAAAATCTTGCCCACTTCCCGGCAACCCCACCAAACCATCAACCACCAACGGAGTCGGCTCAAACACAAACCCCGGCGACTGCACCCCACCATAACCAGCCACCAACCTCGCCCACAGCTTAAGTTTCTCCTCCTCCAACGTCACCACCGGCACCTTAATACCCAACTCTAAATCCGCCTCATCCCACAACGAAATAGCAGTCGCCCTCAACCGCCGATTACTCACCCCCGCCTGCAACGACGAAAACCTCACCGCCGTAGCCAACCCCAAACCCGATCGACCCCACAACCACTCTGGCAACATCTGCACCATCGCCAGCGGTCCACTCTTTGCCCAAGCATCCAACACCGGCAGCAACTCACCCGATCGCCAAAACGTAGCCACACAATCGGTCGCCAGCAAAATTAACCGCCGCCCACTCGGATCAATTAACTCACGAGGATTATGTAGTGAACCCTGCCTCCCAATGCCCGATCGCACAGACACCCGCTTTGGCTCCACCACCAAACTATATACCCGCACATCTCGAAACACCCCATAGTGCGCCAACAACCGCTGCAACTCCCCCAAAGTCCGCCGCCAGATCTGCATCGAAATACTGTCATCTACCACCAACACCAAATCTAACAGTGGCTCTAAACTAGGCTGAAAAATCGGCATCCACAATTGCCGATCGACAATTTGTTCGATCGTCGCCGCCTCATCTAAAACATTACTCCAACCACTCACCACCTTTTGCAACAAAGGTCTCAGCGATCGAGCTAACTTCAACGGCTCCCGCAAAGCCCGAGCATCGGGTAAAGCAATAGTCAGACCACCCAAACCAGCGCTATCCGCAGTTGATCGATCATCCAGATGAATCTCTGCTGCTGGAGCTATTGGTTCTGGTCGCTCATTAGCTGCTTTAGTTGCAGATCGATCGACACTAGACTGCACCCGATTATCATCCACCCCCAAATTTTCCGGCAAAACCACTGGTGCGATCGCGGGCAACTCCCCCACCCGCAAAGCCAGCCAAATAATATCGGCGATTTCGCTGCTAGTCAGATTTAATTCTTGCCCCAGGGCGGCAACAAAAGACTCCATCATAAATCCTCGGCGCTACTCAGATACTTCCACAGAGCAGCAATAAAACTCGCCCGCTCATTTTCATCGGCTGGACTCAATTTGCCTGTCACCAAATACACCATATTCAACAACTGATCAGCCGATAAATCTCCTTTACTGGCTCCCTCCTTCCGTCTGATTAAAAACTCCGCAATCAAAGGTTTCGCTTCTTCCACCAATTCTGCACCCAAATGAGCTTCCACCATTTGAATCAGCTCCGCTTCTTGGGGCGGCTGCATCGTTAATCGTAAACACCGCCGCAGGAAAGCCGGTGGAAAATCGCGTTCGCCATTGCTGGTTAAAATAATCAGCGGAAAAGCATCACAGGCTACTTTCCCCGCTGTAACCGCAGCCTCTGTGCCCTCACAAGTCCGCACCATCACGGTTTCTTTTTGCTTGGCGATCCGGGCTAGCTCGGTAATCTCAAATTCACCTTCTTCAAAAAGATTCAGCAAATCGTTCGGCAAATTAATATCACTTTTATCAAACTCATCAATCAATAATACCCGAGGGCGTTTAGGATGCTCTGTCGGTAACAGAGCCGTGCCGATCGCACCAAGCTGAATGTAGCCACCAATATCAGCACTCACCTCCGCTTTGATTTTCTCATCATCAGTAGTCTGCTGAAGCTGTACCCCCTGCAACCGAGAAATCGCATCATATCGATACAAACCTTCTTGGAGAGTCGATCGAGCCGTAATTGGCCACAGCAAAACCGCACCCAGACTCAACTCATAGGCAATCCGATAAGCCAAAGAAGTTTTACCAGTTCCCGGATTGCCGGTAATTAATAAAGGTCGGCGCAAATACAAAGCAGCATTCACCACGTTAATTAAATCTGTATCTGCCGGTGAAATCCGAAAAGTTTTACCCCGTTGCTCGTCACGCGGATTTAGTGGTAATCGGTCTGGAACTTCTTGAGACTTTTCTGGACTTCGATCGAACCGCCGCCAACTAGGAGCATCGGGCAAATCTGTAATTCGATCGTGGGGTTGTCCTTGTCCAGTAAAAATTTTCCAATCAGTCATTTGCTTGATCCTCCCTATTATTGTCCTGGTGTTAGCAACGGTGCCCAGGCATCTGGGGTAAGCCGCTCTGGATCTTCCCATAACATAGCCAAATGCGCACCAAAATGCTCATGAGATTGATTTTCTTCATCAGCCTGTTGACGTTTTGTTCGCACAGCATCTGATAATTTGAATAACGGAGAATTACTAATTAAGTCATTAATCTCAGCCTCCAAATCTAAGTGAGGTAAATCACATCGCACCCAGATAGCAATTGGTGTAGCCGCGAAATGAATCGCTTGGAATATTTTCTGCTTGTACTCTTCAGCCAATCCACAAGTCAGCTTTAACCCCAGCTTTTTTGATAATTTGTTATTTAGCTTTGTCCAGTTGCAATCAAAATTATTGAGATGCTCGAAGTCATCACCGATTGGTTTCACATCACCGAATTTTTTTACTCGCTGCCAATTTTCACACCATTGAGTCCAGCGACTATTTAGATATTTTTCTCCCAATCGATAGCTAGATCTCACAACTACTCGATATCTCACACCAACAGGGATACTGACATCAAGATCAAGGATTTTCCACTGATCGACATCAGCACACAGGCAGTCTATTGGCAGAAATACTTCGACAACCAAGTCATGCATTTCACCAGCCAAACACTTGAGACTTTCTTGTAAAAAATCTGTAAGTAACGCTGCAATTTCAGCTAATTCGTGAAACGTACCGGGTAGACTAGTTTCAATATCTAGTCGCTGACTATTACTCTGAACCTTGTAGTCTTTGATTAGCCAAGCATCCACTGAAAACTTATTGGGTGTTGAGGTCGAACGAATAGCAATCAGCAAGTATGATTCTAGGTATTCCCTTGCAGTAGATTGTATTAAACTGAAATCATTTGGTAGCTTTGCTTCTGGCAGAGGTGATCGAGGGAAAAATCGCTGTAATTTATCTCGGATATCGACAGGTATCTGATCATCATCAACCAAATAATTGATGAATTTCGGCAAAACCCTTAAGTCTTGTAAATTAGATACTATCTGACCAGTGTTTAACTCTGATCCCTGCTTTTCCCACAGACTAGAGTCGATCGGCAACTTTTGATAAGCTCGTTGAATATTTCCCGAACCTATTCTTTCTAAAATTGCAGTAAGTTGTGGATTGCTGGTTAACGTCTCTCCCGAGGGTAAAAAAATATTAATGTTGACAACATTAGCTTGATTTCCACTACCCGTGACAATTGCCATGCCATCAGCGCCCTCACCAAGAGCTACCGATGTATTACCTGCTGCTGTTATATTTTTGATGCTCACTGGTTCTGTAGTCACGGGAAGACTGCCCTATTAACGCCGTACTAGTATATCTCGATCACCACCCACAGTGACTGATCTAAAACACCATTAAAATATTCGAGGTTTTGGCCTCATGTGTGACCAGCTCCGTCCTTGAAACCTATATCCATAAATTCTGATATAGACAGATCACTGGTTCGATCGACGTTACTCTAAGCTAAAATCGAACAGTGAGTTTTCACCCATAAACCCGATCGAAGACCTTGTACTTGGTACCTAAAATTATGCCAACTATCTCTTCTCAAGAATTTGCCAACCTATTGCCCGACAGCAACCTGTTGGCTAGTGACGAACCCGAAATGGAAAGTAGTCTGCACTATTTGCAAGCAATGCTGCTAGTAAGCTGCCTCGAATGGCTATGGCGTGATCGAGATGATTTTTTCATCGGAGCCAACCTAACCGTTTACTTTAGCCGCCAACAGCTCAAAAATCGAGACTTTCGTGGCCCCGACTTTTTCCTAGTCAAAAATACCCAGCGTCAACCCCGACGCTCATGGGTAGTGTGGGAAGAAGATGGCAAGTACCCAGATATT
>JAYUSV010000395.1:0-4164 GCA_043755495.1 Synechococcales cyanobacterium | reverse complement strand
GAACTCTATTGGACGATGTTGGAGCAGGAGCAGCCGATGGATGATCCTTCTGATATTCAGTCGATTATCAAAGCCCAGAAAGATTACGACCAATACAGTGCCGATCGAGATCCAGCTTCTGGTTTGTTTAGCAGCTACTTTGGTCATGAATGGTCAGAAAAATTCTTGTATGGCTTTTTGTTTGAAGATGCCGTGCCATTGGCTACTGGAGTACCGGCGTGACTATTTATGAACCGTTCTTAGAGTGTGCGATAGATCTGCTGAAAAAGCGCCAAGATCTACAGCCATATCCAATTCCGGCAGGATATGAATCGAAGTTTGCAGTGGTGGGGAAAGGCGATCGACAGTCTGAAGTGCTTACCACCAGTCATGGCTATCAATCACCAAAACTCCGCCAAATCCGCGCTGCCCATGTGCAGGGCGGGGTTTCTTTGCAGGTGTTGAACTTTGTGATTTTTCCGAAGCTGGAATACGACCTGCCCTTTTTTGGGGCAGATTTGGTCACATTGCCCGGTGGCCATTTGATTGCCTTAGATATGCAGCCCCTGTTTCGGGATGATCCAGGGTATCAGGCCAAGTTTACCCAGCCGATTTTGCCAATTTTTGAGAAATATCAGAAAGATTTACCCTGGGGCGGAGATTTCCCGGAAGAAGCGCAGCAGTTCTTTTCTCCGGCGTTTTTGTGGACTCGATCGAAAGATGATGCCGTCGTGGAGACCTATGTATTTGAGGCTTTTAAGGAATATTTGCAGGCATACTTAGATTTTGTCGATCGAGCAGAACCGATCACCGAACCCACAAAACTAGCCGAAATCAAAGCCGCCCATTTACGATATTTGCGCTACCGTGCCGAAAAAGACCCAGCTAGGGGCATGTTAAGCCGTTTCTACGGCGAGGAATGGACTGAAGAATACATTCACGGTTTCTTGTTTGATTTGGAGCGACACTTATAGGCGATCGGCAAATGTTACGGATTGTTGCATTGAATGTTGATCAGACATTCATTATTTGTAACAAAAAAGGATCGAACGACATAGTATAAAAGAACAATAGTAAAACAAGCAGCCCCCGATACTTGTTGTTGGGACGTTGTTAAGAAGGGATAAAACCCGATAAAATCTAATAATCAAGTCAAAAACATATCTAGGAGATTGAGTTCATGTTCGACGCATTTGCAAAAGTAGTATCCCAAGCAGACGCTCGTGGTGAATACCTGAGCACCACTCAGTTAGATGCCCTTAGCGCCATGGTAGCCGAAGGCAATAAGCGCATGGATACCGTTAACCGGATCACTAGCAACTCTTCCACCATCGTTGCCAACGCCGCTCGCGCTTTATTCGCTGAGCAGCCTCAATTGATCGCTCCCGGCGGCAACGCTTACACCAGCCGTCGGATGGCCGCTTGCCTCCGCGACATGGAAATTATTTTGCGCTACGTTACTTACGCTACTTTTGCTGGTGATGCTTCCGTTTTGGATGACCGCTGCTTAAATGGCCTGAGAGAAACCTACTTGGCACTGGGTACTCCTGGTACTTCCGTAGCAATCGGCGTTAAGAAAATGAAAGAAGCTGCTATGGCAATTGTTAATGACACCAATGGCATTACTCGTGGTGATTGTGCTGCAATCGCTTCGGAAGTAGGTAGCTACTTCGATAAGGCTGCTGCCGCTGTTGCTTAAGCAACGTATTTGTAAAAGTAAAAATATCTGGAGATAAATACCAATGAAAACACCATTAACCGAAGCAGTAGCAGCAGCCGATTCACAAGGTCGCTTCCTCAGCTCCACCGAAATTCAAACAGCTTTCGGTCGTTTCCGTCAGGCTTCTGCTAGCATGGAAGCCGCTCGTGGCTTAACTGACAAGGCTTCTGCTCTCTGCTCAGGTGCTGCTAATGCAGTTTACTCTAAGTTCCCTTACACTACTTCCATGCAGGGCCCAGCTTACGCTGCCAACCAAACTGGTAAAGACAAGTGTGTGCGGGACATTGGCTACTACCTACGCATGGTTACTTATTGCTGCGTAGTTGGCGGAACTGGTCCCATGGATGATTACCTCATCGGCGGTTTGGCTGAAATCAACCGTACCTTTGAATTGTCTCCAAGCTGGTACGTTGAAGCTCTGAAATACATCAAAGCTAACCATGGCCTTAACGGTGACGCTGGTGTAGAAGCTAACTCTTACCTTGACTATGCAATCAACGCATTAAGCTAGTCTAGATTTTAATTTGTAGAAAGCCCGATTTCTTGGAGAAGTCGGGCTTTTTACACTGATGGCCACACTGCGCCAAAATTTACCAATCAAATTTTGACTAAATTTTGACTAAATTTTGACTGAGAGGTTGAAAAGTTGGAAAATTGGGATTACTGTATTTATCCTCTGTTCCATAGAGCGAGGGAAATAAGAAATTAACGGCGTTGCTTAATCAGAATATGAAAATATATTCTATGGACTAAGCTAATATCTGATTTACTTTTGGCTAGTTCTGTCAAACAGCAATGCCAAATTAACCTACTTATTTTATCAAGTGCCCTAAGCCAAGTTATTCAATTTGATACCACCTAGCTCATGAATGATTTAGAATTACTAGTATTTGATCTTGATGGTGTAATCATCAGCGAACAGAAATATTGGAATGCTGCTTACCTAACTGTATGGGAAATGTTCTGTCGGACTGACTATCTAGGCTTGGCAGAATATTTTGAGACAACTTTGATCACTCCAGACGTTGTATTGCAAAAAGGTGAGTCATTAATTGATAATGTATTTATTACTGAGCTGAAAAATCGAGCAGTTAATTCTAACTGTGAGTTGACTTTTTTTGTGGTTTCGCTGCATATGATTGGAGTTTTAGCTCAGTTGGATCGCTCCTATGTATCTGCCTTGAATAACGATGATATAAATCAGCAATTGCAGTTGATTGGCTATTTTTGTAAAGGCAAAAACATCGACAGAACAATTACCCAGTACATCATTCAAGATTTCTGGAAAGAGTCGATCGATCTTAAAGGTATTGCTGTTCAGGAGTATCTAACAATTTTTGCTAACAAGGTTCTTGACCAAAAAGTAGATTTGTTTGGCAAAAATAGCCCTCTATGGCAACTGTGTTACGCTAATTTCCGAGCTTGGTACGAAGGACGTAAAGGATATCAACTTCCAGATGATGAAACAGTGCGGCCAGTAGCAGAAATTCAAGGAACTTTAACAAATTTAGCGCAGCGCTACAAGTTAGCTATTGCCACTAGCCGTCCCCGTAACGAAACAGTTCTGGCTCTTACTAAGCTGGGATTAATTGAATACTTTGCGCCCGATCGAATTGTTACCAATGATGAGGTTATCACAGCAGAGAAATTCTCAGATGTGCAGCTAGGCAAGCCACATCCTTTTATTGTCCTGAAAGCAATTTACCCCCAGGTAAAAGATGCCAAGTTAATAAAAATGGTTAATACATCTCATCCTCGGGTAGCCTACATTGGAGACGCGGCAAGTGATGTGGTGGCAGCAAAAGCTGCTGGCTGTCACTCGATCGCAGTACTTACTGGCCTTGGGACGAATTTAGAACATAGGCAACAGTTTTTGAGCAAAATCGGTTGCGATAACATAATTAGCAATGTTATAGCTCTACCAGAATTTTTACCAACACACATAACTACACCCAAACCAAAAAAAATGAGTACAGCATGGATGGCTCTAATCTTAGCCGGAATCGCCGAAACTGGTTGGCCAGTGGGTCTAAAAATTTCGCAGCAGCCGGATAAAACAGTTCTTGGTATTATGATTGCTATCATTTGCTTTGCATTTAGTGGCAGCTTGTTATGGTTTGCTCAAAAAGAAATCCCGATGGGTACTTCTTATGCCGTGTGGACTGGAATGGGAGCAGCCGGGACTTTTTTAATTGGGATACACTATTTTGGTGATGCCACAAATGCGATGAGATATGCAGCGGTGGGTTTAATTGTCGCAGGGGTTATCTTACTAAAAGCAGCTTGAGAAATTTGGGTTAGAAACAGTGATTCTATCCATTAGTGCTGCCCAACCCAGTAAATCTAAGATGATCGAGCGTTCCTCTGAGTGCTAAAATGAACGACTTGTTCGAGCAAAGCTTAGGAGAAAAGATCGTGGCGCGGATGTATTATGATGCCGATGCTAATTTAGACCTGTTCAAAGG
>JAYUSV010000394.1:0-13393 GCA_043755495.1 Synechococcales cyanobacterium | reverse complement strand
GATGAAAAGGAAGCCGGACTGAGAGCGATTTTGAACTACGGTCACACCATTGGTCACGCCGTGGAAAGCCTCACTGGTTACAAAGTAGTCAACCATGGCGAAGCAGTGGCGATCGGGATGGTGGCAGCGGGCAAGCTGGCTGTGGCTTCCCAGATGTGGAGTCAAGCCGATGCCGATCGACAAGATGCCGTGATCCAAAAAACTGGTTTGCCCACAAAGCTTCCAGCGAATATGAAGATTGATCAAATTGTGGCCGCCCTCTTTTTAGATAAAAAAGTGCAGGCTGGCCGAGTGCGCTTTGTGCTTCCGACCAAAATTGGTCATGCCACCGTGACAGACGCGATCTCCAATACTTTAGTGGCTGATATCTTAACCGACATGTAGCTATTTTACTCACCTATCATTGACCAAACCACCGTGAAGCAACCAACTGCGGGCAAACTACCAAAAATTCTAGCTGGCACCATGAAATCTAGCTGGCGGTGGTTGCCCGGATCGATCGCCGCTGGAGCAGTGATTTTGTTGTTTGAGTTGGGGGCATGGCAGCAGTTTGAGTTTATTGCTTACCGTCAACTGTTTCGACTAAGGGGAGAGCAAGCTTTAGATTCTCGGATTGTAACTATCTCGATCGATGATGCGAGCGTTGATCAACTGGGAGCCATTCCCTGGCCACACCAACAGTACGTGGATCTATTTGAAAAGCTACAGCCAGCTAAACCAGCAGTAGTAGCTATTACTTTTCCTCTCAGTGACAAAAGTGATGTAGATACCACCCTGGCCGCAGAAATGAAAAAATCGACGGTGGTATTAGCCGACGACTGGCAGACCAGAGATCTACCAATGTTGTCGAATGCTCAACTGCGGCAGGCCGCAGCACAAGTTGGTCATGTGCGTAGCTTAGAAGATAGTGATGGCCTTGTGCGATCGGTGCAGCTCTTTCAGCAAAATGATGTGGCTTTTGGTTTGGCGGTGGTCAGAGCCAGTAAGCTGACTCCGCCCGGTCCAGATTACCCCCAAGATCTATGGGTGAACTGGCGACAGGCGGCACCACGAATTCCTAACTATTCTTTTGCCCAAGTCCTTGCTCCTAACTTTGATGCGACTAAGTTGAGTGGCAAAATCTTGATTGTGGGGATCACTGCTCAGGGGATTGATCGAATGGGTACGCCTTTCGATCGATACAGTAGCGCCAATGGTATTCATCTTCAGGCTACTATAGTCGATAATTTACTGCGTCATCGCGGGCTACAGACTTTACCCAAGTGGTTGTTGCTATTATTGTTGGTAGCAATTAGCCATATACTGAGCTGGCAACTGAGTTACCATGCTCAAGGTCGTCGTCTGTTAGTAGTGATCTTGGCGGCAGGTGGTTGGCTGCTGTTGGCTGTGAGCGGTTTGTATGTGAATTTATTGCTGTGGGTCGCCACTCCCCTGATTTTGATTGGTTTGACTGGGGTGGGAGTGGCTTTTAGTGAAAAAATGTACATCGATGCTTCGATTGATCGACAGATTTTGCAGCTTTGGCGCGCCCACCAAGTAGATTTAATTTCGCAGCAAAATTCACCAGCAATTTCGCCAGATTTGCCATCCTTTAGTAAGGTGGCCAAGCTGGCTTCCTTAGCCGAAAACTTTGGTCGCGCCCAATCTGCCCGCGCAGCGATTACTCACAGTTTATCGCTAGGGCTGTTGGCGGTAGAGCTAGATGGTCAAATTTGGTTCTGTAATTCAGTTGCTGCCCGAGTAGTCAAGACCAGCGTGGGAGAAAACATCGATCGGTGTTTGGTGCCTCAATGGCTCAGTCGCAGTGAATGGGATACCAATGTGCAGCAGCTCCAAAATGGTAACTATATAGCTATCAAGGAAGTTCAACAAGGAGAACAGTTTTTTAGCCTGCGCATGGAACCACTGTTAGATTGGCGAGTACTGCAAAGTGGTTTTAGCACAGAAGCTCAGGAACCAACCGAGGATACTCCTATTTCTGGAGTCTTGTTGGTAGTCGAAGATGTGACTGCTAGTAAGCACATGCAGTCACTAATTTTGGATCTAGAAATTCAGCGTCGCCAAGAACTAACCAAGCAAAACATTGCTCTCGACAAAGCTCGTCAGTTAGCCGAAGCTGCTGCCAGTATTAAAAGTGCTTTTTTGGCTAACATGAGCCACGAAATCCGCACGCCAATGAATGCGGTGGTGGGGTTAACTAACTTGTTGTTAGACACACCTTTAAATAATGACCAAGAAGATTTTGTTTCTACTATTAAAGTAAGCGCAGATCATTTGCTGAAGATTATCAATGAGATCTTAGACTTTTCTAAACTAGAATCTGGCGAAATGCAGTTGGAATCGATCGAGTTTGATCTCAAAGAACTGATTGAACAAGTAGTGGAGATTTTGGCGAATCATGCTCACAGCAAAGAGCTGAACCTAAGCTACTGGATTGAAACCAGCACCCCTTGCTTGGTCAAGGGCGACCCGACTCGGTTGCAGCAGGTATTAACCAACCTCATTAGTAATGCCATTAAATTTACTAATCAAGGCGGAGTAACAGTAGATGTCCGACCATTATTTTGCGATGGCACTAATACTACGATGAGAATTACCGTCACCGATACCGGTATTGGTATTTCCTCTGAAAATCAGCAAAAGCTATTTCAGTCTTTTTCCCAGGCCGATGCTTCTACGACACGCCAGTATGGAGGAACCGGTTTGGGTTTGGCGATCTGTCAGCGGTTAATAGACTTAATGGGTGGCAAAATTGGAGTGGATAGTTCACCGGGGCAAGGCTCTGCCTTTTGGGTGGAAGTAGATTTGCTTACTTTATCGGTGCCAGTTAGTATGTCAATTCCTGCTTTACGGGGAATATCACTATCAGTTTTTGATGATTGGCCACATCGGGCAGAAGCGCTTACTAAGGTAGTAGAAGAATGGGGAATGCGGGTAATTGATGACAGTGAGCGACCACAGCTAGCTTTGGTCGATTGGAGTAAGGGCACTAATCAAGAAATTGTAGATTTGTTGATAGAAAGAGAAGTGCCGACAATTGTGATGACTACCTTCGATCGCTATGAATCGGCTCATGCCAAATTGGGTGAAAAAGTTAACTATATTTTTAAGCCGATTAAGTCTACGCGCTTAGCGACTCTTTGCCAAGAAATGGTGCTGCCGGTCGATCAACATACGGTCGTAAAAACTAATATCGCTGCTGCCACTTCCACGCCTTACCCGGTATCTATTAAGGAAAATCGTCAAATTCTGTTAGCCGAAGATAATTTGATTAATCAAAAGGTGGCGCTACGTCAGTTGGCGAAGCTAGGATATCAGGTAGATGTGGCGGGGAATGGTCAAGAAGTTCTAGAAAAGCTAGACCAGAAGCACTATGACATGATTTTAATGGATTGTCACATGCCGATACTGGATGGCTACGAAACCACAATTTTGATTCGGCGCTTACCCGATAAGCGACAAAGCACAGTGATTGTGGCTCTCACCGCCAGCGCCATGAAAGCCGACTTAGAGCAGGCGATCGCCTCCGGCATGAATGATTTTCTATCCAAGCCGGTGAAAATTGAGCAGCTCCAACAGACGATCGAGGGCTGGCTCAGTGAAGGCTCTAAGGTTAAGAGCAAGCTGCTGGATGCTTAGCTAGCCTTTAGCCGCAAAGATTTTCTCAATCACTTCTTCTACTACTTTGTCTGGGGTAGATGCCCCCGAGGTGATGCCTACAGTAATCTGGCCAGCGGGAAGCCAGTTGTCGCTAATCACCAATTCTTGTTTGAGGGGCTTGTGTTCGAGGCGATAGTCGGCCAGTATGCGACCGGCGCTGTCGATGTGGTAAGAGGGGATTGTTCTATCGATCGAGATCTCTTGCAGGTGGGTGGTGTTAGACGAATTAAAGCCCCCAATGACCATCATCAAGTCAATTTTTTCTTCTACAAGCTGGAACATAGCATCTTGGCGCTCTTGGGTGGCATCACAGATGGTATTGAAGCTGAGGAAATGATCGTTGATTTTGGTGGGGTTGTATTTGCGCAGCATGGTGAGCTGGAAGAGTTTGCCAATCTCTTCGGTTTCAGTCTTCAGCATGGTGGTTTGGTTAGCAATGCCGACGCGCTCTAGATCAACATCGGGGTCGAAGCCTGCGGAGCAAGCGTTGCTGAATTTGGTGAGAAATTCTTGCTTGTCGCCACCGTTCAAAATATAGTCACAAACATACTTGGCTTCAGGCATGTTGAGAACTACTAAGTATTTATTAGCAAACGAGATGGTAGCTACAGTTTCTTCGTGTTTGTATTGACCATGCACAATCGAAGTGTGGTCGTTCTTCTTATGCTTCTCGACGGTGTTCCAGACTTTAGAAACCCAGGGACAAGTGGTATCGACAATGGTGCAACCTTTGTCATTAAGTAACTGCATTTCTTGGACACTGGCTCCAAACGCTGGTAAGATCACCACATCTTTTTCGCCGACTACGCCAAAGTTTTTTTCGCCTTGTTGAACTTCGATGAAGCCCACGTTCATTTCTTTTAGCCGCTGGTTTACTGAAGGGTTATGAATGATTTCGTTGGTGATCCAAATATCCTGGGTGGGGAAATGCTGACGAGTTTCGTAAGCCATGGCAACGGCACGTTCTACGCCCCAGCAAAAGCCGAAGGATTCGGCGAGTTTGATGGTGACGTTGCCTTGGGTCAGGGTGTAATTGTTGGTGCGAATTTTTTGGATCAGGTCGCTCTGGTACTCCGACTCTAGGGCGATGTTGACTTCTGCTTGGTGGCCAAAGCCTTTGCGATGGTAGTTTTCGGAATGGTTGAGCGATCGCTTAAATGCTTTGGTATCCATGGTTTTGGCTGCTGGCGCAAGAAGTGGGTGGTGCCTACCTTTTACTTTAGCAGAGAGCGATCGAAATCTGTATAACCTTATCTCTACGCTCTTTTGTAGCCTCACTCTACGACCAGCTATTAAAATTGATTGGGCTTGGGGGCTTTGGTGTATGTCAACATTATTCAGTAGCCGCCACCGTTGGAATTGATGATTTGCCCGGTAATCCATTGAGCCTCATCGGTGGCCAACCAACCAATGACTCTCGCTGCATCTGCTGGCGTACCCCAACGACCTTGGGGATTAGCTTCACGAATTGCATCATAAAGCTCAGCATTAGCCCAGCCGGTATCGGTAGCACCCGGATTGACGGTGTTTACCGTGATTTTACGCGATGCTAGATGAGCGGATAAGCTAAGTGTCAATTGGTGCAGTCCGCCTTTAGAGGCCACGTAAGCCAGCTCCCCAGGCATTGGATTTAGATGTTGTCCAGAGGTGAGTAAAATTACCCGACCGCCAGCATCGTGACGATGTTGGGCGGCAAAGGCTTGTACCAATAGCAATGTGCCGCGCACATTAATTTGAAAATGTCGATCGATATCCATCGCAGTCAATTCTTCTAAATTGCCCATGGTGCTGTAAGTATGATTGGCAACTACAATATCCACATGTCCAAAAGCCTGCACCGCAGTAGCCATGATTTTACCCGGAGTTGTCGGATCCAAGAAATCCCCTTCGGCATGGGATATTTTGGCGCCATTTGCTTGCAGTGTGGCTACTAATCCCGCCGTACCATCAGGATCAGCACCCCATGCTTGCTCAGCATCATAGGGTGAAAAAGAATGCATGAAAATATCTGCGCCCAATGCGGATAATCGATCGGCGATCGCGTAACCAATGCCTTTGCGCCGACTCACTCCGGTAACTAATGCTACGCGACCGCTGAGAATTTTTTCTGACATGGGCTAGAGTAATTTAAGAAACGCGATCGAAAACTATTGCCAGATGGAATTGATAGGAAAGCCAAAAATATAATGAATCTGGCAAAATGTCAATATAACGCCAATTAAGGTTCCCACAATGACCTGACTTAACGTGTGCTTTTTCATTATCAGTCTTGATAAACCTACCAGGAAAACAGCCAAATAGCAGGGGAAAATCACCGCACCAAAATGATAATTCAATGCAACTAAAGGCCCACCGGCACCGGTTGTATGAACGCTGACTTTCCATTGACTAGTGATTATTAAAATTAATAAAGTGTTGGTAGAATAGCAAAACATGAGTGACTGTATTATTGTTGGTGCCGCAGCAGCTCTAAGCGCTACAAAGCCAAAAAAATAGCTAACAATACCTACTGCAAGCGGCAGAAATCTTTCTGTTCTCTCGTCAGTATTAATCCATTCTTTTTGAGAGTAAATGAACAGTATAGGTAATACAGAAGAAAATAAAATCGCTATTATGGCCAGAATCACTTTTTGCTGCACCGATGCTTCATTAGCAGCAATCAGACTCAAAAAAGCAATAGCAGAGAGAGTCATAGGATGCAAAACACCAGATACTAGTTTGGCAGTTCTATATAAAGTGCTATCCTGTGCTATGTCTGGTAATAAGAATGTGTTACTCATTTTTTGCTAGATGGTAAAAGGAAACAGTCCAAAGCCACAAAGACATTCTTGATTGGGAGTCGGAGTATATTTATTATTTAAATATACTCACGACAGCAATGAACACTATGCAGACTTTTGTAGTTGACTCTCTAGTTTATCAAACGTTCTTTGTGGCAAAGAGGTTATTTGACTTCTGTTCTTGAGAATCAGGAATAAAGCATTGATCAGACTATCGCGCAAGTACGGATCCGGATTTCCAAGAATTCTCAAAAAGTTCTTAGAACTGAAATTGTACTCAAAGGTGAACTTTTTGACCATACGGCGCAATTCATCAGGATGCATCTGATGTAAGCGCATGATTGTATGTCTGTAATCCCACTTACTTAAATCTTTTTCGGCAATGTCATCGGGATCAATTCGTGAACCCAAAGTGGTAAAGGGAAAAGGGGTCACATAGTAAAAATGAAGCAAGTCAGGAGCCCACTCTGTCAAGCGTTGAAAAGTTACTTGCAAACGCTCTGGTGTCTCATCTGGGAAGCCAATAATGGTTTGAACAATGCTCACAATGCCATTATCTCTGAGTAACTGAATTGACCGAGCATTATGGTTGACAGTGGTTTTCTTGTTGACTTCTTCCAGTCTATCTTGAGTTGCAGCCTCGACTCCTAAATCGACCATGACCACACCAGCTTCCCGATAGAGCTTGAGCTGCTTTTCATCCCGGACAATATCTGTTACGCGGAGGTTCATGATCATATGAATATTGAGTCCACGCAATTTGATTTCATTGAACATTGCATACCAAGTTTCCGGTAAAGTCTGTGGATTTTCATCGGCAAAAAAGAAATACGAAACCCCATGCTTTTCATATAACATTTCTAGCTCATCAACAAAACGAGAGACAGTTCTATGTCTCCATTCCACCCAGAAATCCCACTGGCCACAAAAGGTACAGGTAAAGGGGCATCCTCTAGAAAATTGCACCACTGCTCCTAGCTCACCGGTCATGGGTACTCGATACTTTGACCAGTCCTCAATTAACTCCCAGGCAACTCGATAAACATCCAAGTCTGGTAATTTAGCCGATTTCTCATTAACAACTAACTTACCATTTTCACGCCAGACTAAACTTTTGACATTGCCGAGATTGCCTCTCTGCGCAATACAGGTCACTAAATCCACGGCAAACTGTTCACCTTCGCCCCTGCCAATAAAATCCAGTTGTGGATTTTCTACCATCATTGTTTCATATTCATAGGATGCATGCACACCGCCAGTTACAACATAAACATTCGGATTGATTGACTTGACACCCTCAATTACTGATAGTACTAAGGGTGAAGCTGCTGTTGCAGCCATTGCACTAATAAAAACAATCTCAAAGCCTCGGTCAATTATTGTGGCAATAGTCTGATTGATATCTAAGTCATCATTTTGGGCATCAATTAAAGATATATCCGTGAATCCAGCATCAATCAACGGGCCGCCCAAAGCAAGTAAATGCAGTGGGGTCATATACCCCATAAGATTTTCGGGGCCTTCAGAGCGAAAATTAACGTTAACCAAACCTATTTTCATAATTGCAATCCTTATGTTTGTACGATTCTGGTAATATCTGCCACGAAAGTATCAGGGTATACTTATCCTTATATTGATATCTTGGCTAATGGTTAAGCCTGTATTCATTGAAGTAGACACACCGGGGGATGTCATAGCCTTAAACGTATAAAGTCCTTGCTAGAAAATGTTGCAAAAACCTCAGCACAATATAAAATAGATGGTTAGCTTTTGTCAAGTCGGAATTAAGTTTATGCTTCTTAGATGCAGGCTTTTAATCTGTGCTGAATTCAGCCAAGTTCGAGTAATTGATTATCAGCAGAGCCTAATTCAGAACGTTTGTCTTTTTCAATCTCCTTGGGCAGATTTCCTGCTGCTTGCCGCGAAGAAATCAAATTGCATCTGAATCATGAAAACTTTATCTGGTGCCACTCATTGATTTAAAGAAATGTGATCGAATCCATATTGCAGCTCATCCCTTGTGGTAAGCTACTGAAGCTGTATTCGGGAAATTTCGGTAGCATTTCGAGACTGTGCCGCAACTGTAAAGGAGTCATCATGATTTTCTACTGTGAAAATGTCCTGGTACTCACAAGTCAGAACACCAAACAGCATTATTTATTTCGAGTTCTGCGTCGCACAGAACGGTTAGCGTGATCTCTGTTTCAGCCCGACCTGATGGTTCGGAATCGATATATTGCCCCGGCTTGTTTGTGCCCACCGTGGCCCAAGATGGGATGCTGGCGCGAGTGCGAGTGCCCGGTGGGGTGGTGACTAGCCAGCAGGCATTAGTTTTAGCCGAATTCGCCGCCAAATTAGGAGCTGTTGATCTACAAGTTACCAATCGATCGAACCTTCAGCTCTCGGTAAAATCCTTAGAGCAAGCTGATTTCGCTGCTCTGCAAGCAGTGGGTTTAGCTGCTCCAATTGCCTCAGTAGACCGCTTTCGCAATATTATGGCTAGCCCCACGGCAGGTATTGACCCTCAGATGTTGGTGGATACTCGGCCTTTAGTGAAGTTGATCGACTCCTACATTTTTAGTAATTCTCATCTAACCGGACTGAGTGCCAAGTTTAGTGTGGGGATTGATGGTGGCGAATCGCTGTCGATCGGGCAGCGTCCCAATGATATTTTATTGCTAGCGCGTTCTTCTGGTCTGCGATTAATGTTGGGGATGTCTGATAGTTCGACAGGCTCACCAACAGGTCAGATGTTAGATACTCGCTTGATTTGGGGCGTGGAGCAAGCTGTGGAAGTCTTTGCTACTCTGTCTGATTTGTATTTGCAGCATTCTGGTTCCATCACGGCACCATTCAGTGAGCATCGCCGATCGAATAAGCCGCGTTTTCGTCATTTAGTGGAGCAATGGGGTCTAGATTGGTTGTGGGCGAATTGTCCTGGTGCGGAACTAACTAGAGAGCCAGTAGAAATTAACCGGGCTAGCTATCAACATTTGGGTATTCATGCTCAGTTGCAGTCGGAGTATTTTTATTTAGGAATAGTACTACCCTTGGGTCGCTTGACTCTAGAGCAGCTTAAGGGGCTAGCAGAGATTGCCGCAGTCTATGGCAGCAGCGAGATGCGGCTCACTCCTTGGCAAAATATTGTGCTGCCCAATTTACCTGCAATTCAGCCGGTGATCTTGGCTCTAGAGCGATTGGGGCTAAGCGTAAATCCGAAGCATTCAGCGGGTTCGATCGCTGCCTGTCGGGGCACTGTGGGCTGTGCGGCGGCATTAACTGACAGTCAAAACCACGCTTTGGCTGCAATTCGTCAGTTGACCATGACTGCCCCGGTACAGATTCACATCAGCGGTTGTGACAAAGGCTGTGCTCAGCCAGTGTCTAGTGATATTGCCCTGAAAGGCACTAGTCAGGGGTATGAAGTCTACTTGCACAAACCCGGCACAGTCTTTGGGCGATACTTATACCCAGCCATGCCAGCCGATCGAGCTTTAGAAACTATCCAAAAAATGCTGCAAGTGCATCAAGCCCATAGCCCTAATACTTCTTTCCGGGACTTCACCGATCGCCACGACCTATCTACTCTTTTGCAACTCTTCCATGCTTAAACCGCCGCTAGACTATATTCGTGATGGTTCGGCTATTTACGAAAAATCCTTCGCTATTATTCGGGCAGAAGCTGCTCTCTCTGAAATTCCGATGGATTTAGAGAAAGTTGTGGTACGGTTGATTCATGCTTGTGGGATGACTGATATTGCCCAAGATTTAGCGGCTTCGCCCGGTGCAGCGACTTGGGGGCGGCAGGCCCTGGCGGCTGGAGCCAAGATTCTTTGTGATGCCCACATGGTGGCAGATGGAGTGACGCGGCAGCGATTGCCTGCTCACAACGAAGTAATTTGTACCTTGCGAGATGATCGGGTGCCAGAGCTGGCGCAGGAGATTGGCAACACTCGATCGGCTGCTGCCCTAGAATTTTGGCTGCCCCATTTGGCTGGTTCAATCGTGGCGATCGGCAATGCCCCAACCGCTCTGTTTAGATTACTCGAAATGCTCGATGAAGGAGCGCCGCGACCGGCGTTGATCCTAGGCTTGCCGGTGGGTTTTGTGGGTGCGGTGGAATCTAAGGTCGAATTAGCGACTAACAGTCGCGGTATCCCTTTTATTACTCTGCACGGTCGGCGAGGCGGTAGCGCCATGGCGGCGGCGGCAGTAAATGCTTTGGCTCAGGAGGCCGAATAATGACTGAATCTGGAAAACTATATGGATTAGGTTTAGGCCCAGGCGATCCAGAATTGCTGACTATGAAGGCTTATCGGATTCTGCAAGCGGTGCCAGTAGTGGCTTACCCGGCTTCGCCGGATGGTCGCTGTATTTCGCGATCGATCGTGGCGGAGTATCTCAAGCCCGAGCAAATCGAAATTCCGATGGTCTTGCCATTCAAACTAGAGCTGTCTTCACAGCCTTACTATGACAAGATGGCCGAGGATTTGGCGGAGCATTTGAGTGCTGGCCGAGATGTGGCTGTGCTCTGTGAGGGTGACCCGTTTTTCTTCGGGACGTTTATGTATACCTTCAATCGCTTGTCTCATCGTTTTCCTACAGAGGTGGTGCCGGGGGTTTCTTCGGTGATGGCTAGTGCCGGGATGCTGGGCAGCCCGCTGACTTATCGCAATGATGTGTTTATGGCAATTATGGGTACTTTGCCCGCTGAGGTAATTGCCGATCGATTGCGGGGCGCAGATGCGGCAGTGATTATGAAGCTGGGGCGCAATTTTACCAAGGTTGTTGGGGTCTTGAAAGAAATTGGGCTGTTCGATCGGGCTTTGTACATCGAAAGAGCGACTACTACTCGCCAAAATATTGTGCGAATCCAAGATGTAGACCCCACTCAGGTGCCTTATTTTGCCATGATTGTGATTCCTAGTCAGTGGGAATGGCGGAATGGCTAAAATTGCAGTGCTGGTGTTGAATCAGGCCAGTGTGGCGACGGCAAGGCGTTTGATGGTAGCGTTGCCCGGTGCAGTGCTATATGGTTCGGCCAAGCGCACTACGGATGTAGATGTAAGCTTCGAGCACTTTAAACCCACTGTGCAGGAGCTGTTTGCTCAAGATATTCCGATTATTGGACTCTGTGCAGCGGGAATTTTGATTAGATCTTTAGCTCCAGTTCTGGGTAATAAACAGCATGAGCCAGCAGTAATTGCGGTGGCTAGTGATGGCAGTGCGGTGGTGCCACTGTTGGGTGGTTTGCATGGGGCTAATGAGTTAGCGGGCTCGATCGCCACTATTCTATCCATAACTCCAGCGATCACGACTACAGGGGATTTGCTGTTTCGCACGGCATTATTATCGCCTCCGGCTGGCTATGTGCTGACAAATCCTGATGCTGGGAAACAGTTTTTGGCAGATTGCATTGCGGGAGAACCTGTTTGTATTAAGGGTGATGCTCCCTGGTTGATCGGGAGTTCTTTGCCGGTGAGTGATGCGGCGAGATTGAAGATTTTGGTGTCCGATCGATCTATAGATATTCCAACGGATACATTGGTTTATCGTCCGAAGTCTTTGGTTCTGGGGGTTCAGCGAGAATACCCTCACCCCAGCCCTCTCCCAAGTGGGGAGAGGGGGCAAGAGACTTCGCCACTAGATCCGGCTTTTTTCCATGATGTAATCAGTAATCAAGATTCTGCTCCGGCTCCCCTTCTCCCGCCTTGGGAGAAGGGGTTGGGGGATGAGGGTCTTCTCCTAGCTGCCATCGACTCTCTGCTCTCAGAGCATTCGCTATCTTTATTATCTTTAGCTAGTGTCGTCACTACTAAGGCATTTGCTGGAGATGAAGGAATTCGATCAATCTCTCATAACTACAAAATCCCATTAAGAATCTGTGAGTCATTAGTTACACCTGAATTAAATAAAGTTATCCAGAAAGATCTGGCGGGCTATCGACTAACCTTGTATCAATCAGCGGCTCCAGTAGACATCCAGCAGATCGGTCAACCCTTGGGCAAGCTCTGGGTCGTAGGTACCGGCCCAGGCTCGGCGGCTTGGCTGACCCCAGAAGTTAAAGCAGTTTTAGAGAACACTACAGATTGGGTGGGCTACACCACTTATTTAAACCAAGCCGAACCCTGGCGACGGGGGCAGCAGCGCCATGATTCCGATAATCGGGTGGAGTTGGATCGGGCGAGGCTGGCGCTGAATTTGGCGGCGGAAGGCCGATCGGTTACCGTAATCTCTTCGGGTGATCCGGGGATTTATGCCATGGCGGCAGCGGTGTTGGAGGCGATCGACCGCGATCGAAATCCAGAGTGGGATCGAGTAGAGCTACAAATTTGTCCGGGGGTGTCGGCGATGCAGGCGGCGGCGGCGTTGGTGGGTGCGCCTTTGGGTCATGATTTTTGTGTGATTTCACTGTCCGATATTTTGAAGCCTTGGGCGGAGATTGAGCGGCGGTTGGAGTTGGCGGCGCAGGGAGATTTTGTGATTGCTTTGTATAATCCGATTTCCAGTCAGCGGACTTGGCAGCTAGATAAGGCGATCGAGCTGTTGTTGCGCCATCGATCGGCATCGGTGCCGGTGATTTTGGCAAGGGATGTGGGTCGCCCTGGTCAGCGCATCGTTACCAAGACTTTGGGCACGGTGGTGGGCAGTGATGCCGATATGCGCACCGCGATTTTAGTTGGTTCCAGCAAAACCCGCACTATCCAGCAACCTCATCAAAAAACTTGGATCTATACGCCTAGACACTATGAGTGATTTAAGGTTACATTTAACTTGCAGGCGGGAAGTCCCGTGCTCTACCGCTTCGGTGAGCGTCGGGATGAAAGCCGAGCAAGTTGACGATAGCAGCCGAAGCACAATACGAAGTATTTGGGGTCTGAGGCTGGTTGAGGAAACGAGCAAAAGTGCAATATTGTTGACGTTGCCAGAACCGTTACGCTATAATCTTACCA
>JAYUSV010000393.1:0-4178 GCA_043755495.1 Synechococcales cyanobacterium | reverse complement strand
CAGGTAGCAGCCATGACTCCGGGGGAGTTGGCGGCCTGGGTGGCAGAGAAGGTGAAGTAAAATGCGCCAAGATTTATTGTTGTTAACTAGTGATGATTTAGTTACCTTGAGCAATCGGGGGATTGTGAAGCGCGCCCAGCAAGAGATGCAATCATTAGAACTACAGGCCGAATTCCAGGAAGATGCTGTGGGTAACGTAGTAGCCCATTGGTCTGACGAAATTTGTTGTACGTTACCTGCCAATGTGACGATTTCTCAAGGGAAATGTAGCTGTCCGACGACTAGTCTGTGTCGGCACATTGTGCGATCGGTGTTGGCTTATCAAGCCAAGAACTTGAATACAGATCAGCCAGGTGCGATAGCTTTGCGACCTGCCACGCACGATTCTGAGGCAGCCCCTGAGCCTTGCCTTGCACTGGACAAAACACGTCCGCAGGTGATACCAAAGGCGATCGATTGGAATCCGGCAGATATTAGTGATGAGCTATTACAGGCTCAATACTCCAAATCTCAATTGGCTAGGCTACGAACACAGTATTCAGCGGGTTTGGTAATTGGCATAAACTGCGGAGCCAAGCCCACTGCCCACTTTCACACCTTGTCCTTAAACCTCCGATTTCTAGTCCCCAATGATCCACGCTATACCCATTGTGATTGTAGTGAAGTGGCACCTTGTAGTCATGTGCCCCTAGCGGTGTGGGCTTTCCGGGAATTGGGCGACCGCAATCATGGATTGATTTCTACGGCAATTGAGGTGGTTCCCACTGCTTTACTAGATGACATCGAAACCTATTTATTGGAGTTAGCAACATGCGGAATTGCCAATATGGAACGCACTTTACCTGACAGATTAAACCGCCTAGAACAACGCTGTCGGGCAGGGAATCTAGTGTGGCTAGCAGAGATATTGGTGGATTTACTGCAAACTTATCATCTCTATCAACAGCATGATGGCAGCTTTGCACCCGATCAAGTAGTTGCTCTTTTAGCTGAACTATGGATGCGTAGCGATGCTATTCGTCATCGTGATTTTAGTGGTCATCAAATTCCTCAGCTATTAATTGGTGGCAGTCAACTCAATAAAACTAGCAGCTTAGGCGCTGGTCGTTTGGTAGGGCTGGGTTGTGGCGTTACCGTGCAAAGAAAAGGAGTCACTCTGACTACCTATTTACAAGACTCCGATTCCGGGACTTTAATGGCAATGCCCAAGTACTTCGCCAATGGTGACAATCAACCAGCAGATTTTCAGCAACTCTCCCAAAGAGCTATCAGTAAGGGCTTGAGCCTAGCGAATATCAGTGTCGGACAGTTGTTAACTAAAGGCGGTAAACGCACACCTAGCTACGAATTTGTGCCCGGACGCAGTGCCATGAGCCTGCATCCTCAATCTTTTCGCTGGGAGCAGCTTCGATCGCCTTTATTAATCGATTCCTTCGCTGATTTACAGGCAACTCTGATTGATTTACCACCTCGATCGCTTCGTCCTCGCCGGGTCACAGAAAGTTTACAGGTACTGCCGATCGATCAAGTAGAGCAGGTATCTTTTGACCCAATCACCCAAAATATCTGTGCCACGTTGCTAGATGCGGCTGGCGATCAAGCTTTACTTATCCACCCCTATACTAGTCGCGGCGTAGCAGGAGCCGAGGCTTTGTTAGATAGGTTGAGCAATGAACCCCAAAATCTGCGATTTGTGTCTGCCCAAGTTAGTTTCGGAGTTAGTGGCTTGGTACTATATCCATTATCTTTGGTCTTTGAGTCTGGAGATCAGCGCAGTTTGTTACAACCCTGGATCGATTCAGCAACCAATGTTGCCCCGATCTTGCAGCTAGCTGATAACCCTCAACTGTTACCGCGATCGCCCGTGGCAAACTACTTACAGCAACTATCGATCGCCCTCGCAGATCTGTGGTTGGTGGGATTAAATAAAGCTGATAAAATACATTGCCAGCAGTGGCAAGAGTTGTTGGAACAAGGGAGATCGATCGGCTTTCAGCGATTATTACCACCAATGACATTATTGAGCAGAGCACTCAGCCAAAAATCTCACACTCTAATTTATGACTTACAGCCTGCAAGCCAAGCCCTAAGCACTCTAACGCTTCTCTGTGAACTATCTCACCAGGCATTGGCTGAAGAAATGTAATAGCCTTTTAGCTGCCAGGCAGATATTATATTTAGAGTCACCATTATTGATTTTCATGTCTGACACCCTTTCACTGTCGATCGAGCGTCTACCCCTAGCTGTCTATTACGAGATCGCAGCGCATTTGCGGCAGCTATCAGGCATTCAGGTAGAAATATTGCCCCAAACTGATCCTACTTTTGATTATTTACAAAGCCAAGTTGGTGGTCTGTCGATCGACTGTCGTAACCTTAATGCTGTCGATCGCACCAGAGCAACTGAAATTTTAGAGTACTATTACAATCGATATGGAGCTACCGAATACCACCGGCCATAGGTTTGATCAAACAAATTCTTTCATTAGATCTCTCCTTAAAGACGAATTACTATTACTTGCTGTCCATTAGTAGTCTGGGCTATCGATGTTTCTATTCGTTCTTCCAAAGGTAAAACATTAGTACGTCGATCAAAAATTACCAGCCAACCGCTACTTTGTTTTAAGCGATCCAGATAGCCCTCTAGTTGCTCTAAGCCCTTGGTGAGAGGATCAGATCGCCCAGTGCGCCACACCTTTAATTCAATGCCTAGAATTACAGAGCCATAGCGTAAACAAAGATCCATGCAATCGCGCCCAATTGCATACTCCCGTTCCAAAGTTCCCCCACCGTTGATCACCCGATGGAGAAAAGCCATCAACACTAGGTGAGGAGCAATCTCTGCAGGGCTGGCCTTGGGTGAGTTTAAAGGCAAGCTGAATTGCTTCTGGAGCAAGGACTTGACCAGTATCTGCGGTATGTTGTTGATATAGCTCGGCTACCAGGGCATCGATTTCATCAATTAACAGCACGATCGGGCGGGGGCAGATTTCTGCCCAAAGGCTTAAAGCTTGAGAAATTCTACTGCCAGTAGTCAGTTGCGACCAGTCAGGTGGCCGAAATTCTGCTGGTAGCCAGTAGCGCAGAGCAGTCTGCCAAGCATTGAGCAAGGCCAATTCTGCCCCGTTGATATCTTGACCATAGGCTTGAGCTGCTTCGGCTGATACCATGGCTGCTGTATATTTACCGCTTGCAGTAAGCTGCTCTGCCAAGCTCAACATTGCAGTGGTCTTGCCAATTTGCCGAGGAGCATGAATAACAAAATAGCTGCGCTGGGCGATGAGTCGGGCTACTTGGGGCAGGCGACTCATTGGCGATAACATATAGTGGTCTTCTATTTGGCAAGGGCCAGCGGTGTTAAACCAACGAGACATGAATATTTGGAGTAATGTTGTTTTAGATCCTACTGTATTTCATCGAAGAACCAACAACCGTTTGGCACACCCCGGTCTGGCGTAAGATGGAATGGCTAAGCCCTAAAACACTGGTATTTCATAAATTTAATCTATTATTCCACCATACAAAAACTTTAATACTGGTTGTTGAAATAAGGGATCACAATCGATATGGAGCTACCGAATACCACCGGCCATAGGTTCGATCAATAGAAATCAAGAGGTTTTAAGCCAAGTTCAGACAATTTTGTAGGTTTTGTAAGTTCGTGAAATCGAAGAGTGCTTGGACTTCTTTTACAAGCATATCTTTAGGGAGCTACTTGCTATCCAGTCTGGCCAATGCTGGGGCTGAGGCTCATGAGTAGTAAACGGATCAATCATTATTACAAAATGTTAGAAAATTACTCCTGTATCGAGTAAGAGGATTTAAACTGAAGTCAATTCAGTCTATATACCCAATTTAGGGTGTTATACAGACGAACGTCGGGCTAATCCCTCTTTTTCTTGTGGTATATGTGGACAAGCGTCAGTATATACGCCTGATTTGATGGGATTACACTGAACTCGTCAGTATAATCATTAGTTAGACTGCTGGGTTATCTGTAAAATTGATCGAATTGAAATAAGACGTTGCGTTAGAATGAACCTATAAATGCGATCTAGACACCAATGAACTATCAAAATATTATAACCATGGAGCCTGGAAAACGTAGCGGAAAACCTTGTATCCGGGGGATGCGAATCACCGTCTACGATGTCTTGTCTTATTTAGCATCTGGCATG
>JAYUSV010000392.1:0-4190 GCA_043755495.1 Synechococcales cyanobacterium | reverse complement strand
AGACCGTGATGCTGATGAACAAGAACGGAAGGCTTTTAGCAGCTTTGTGGCTGATCTTCGCCCTTCGGACTTAATTAAGCACGCTAGTTTTAAGCTAGAAGGTTGATTTTGGGGTTGAAGTAATTTGCACTATCGTCGCTTTGGCCGTACTGAATTGTCTCTATCGAGTTTTTCGCTGGGGACGATGCGTTGCCTCAGTTCACCGCAGGTTTTTTACCAGACTGTGCAGCGGGCGATCGAACTAGGCATCAATCATCTAGAAACTGCCCCGAGTTATGGTCGCAGTGAAGAGTATCTGGGATGGGCTTTCCAGCGAGGAATTCCTCGGGAAAGCGTTTATTTAACAACCAAGGTGTTGCCAACCGTCCATGGGTCGGTAGCAGCCGAAGTTATGGCTTCTTGCCAGCGTTTGCAGACAGATTATATTGACTGCGTCGCCATTCATGGGATTAATACCCCAGAGCATTTAAGTAGATCGATCGAATACATAGTGCCCGAGTTGCAAAAACTAATAAGCCAAGGAGTGATCGGGCACATTGGTTTTTCCACTCATGGATCTTTAGATTTAGTTTTACAGGCCATCCAAACTGGCTTGTTTGAGTTTGTAAATTTACACTATTACTACTTTTTTCAGCGCCTTGCTCCAGCGATCGCTGCTGCTCAGGCGCAAGATATGGGGGTGTTTATTATTTCTCCCGGTGATAAGGGCGGTCAGCTATTTACGCCACCAGCTAAACTAGTGGAGCTTTGTCAGCCTTACCATCCATTGAGTTTGACCTATCGTTGGTTGCTGCAAGATCTGCGGGTGACGACGCTGAGTGTGGGGGCGGCGGTGCCAGAGGAGTTAGATTTGCCGGTGGGTATTGGGTCAGAACCTTTGAGTGCAGGTGAGTTAGCGGTGATCGATCGACTCCAAGTCCACCTCGAAGCAACTTTAGATACCGATTTTTGCAGTCAGTGCCATGCTTGCCTACCCTGCCCAGAAGACATTAATATTCCAGAAATCTTGCGGCTGCGAAATTTGGCAGTGGGCTACGAGATGGTGGACTATGGTAAGTATCGTTATCGAATATTAGAAAACGCTGGGCACTGGTTTCCTGGCAAACGCGGACATCACTGTACTGAATGCGGTGATTGTTTGCCGCGCTGTCCTCAGCAGTTAAAGATTCCGGAGCTGCTGTTTGATGCAGACGATCGGCTGAAATCTGGTGATGGTCGCCGACTTTGGGATAATTAATAGTCATAGCAAAAAACAGTGCAACCTTTTTTACCTAATAAATAATTATATTAGTTTACTAGCTATTTTTATGAATCAAGCCATCCTTGTTCTTGAAGATGATGCCAAGCAATCTGAAGATGATTGGTTTGGAAAAGCTTTTCTTTTCGATCACTCCATTCTTGAACTTTTTGGATTGCCTTATCACAATTGATCGCTGCTTCAGGATATTCTTTGGCAACCCAATGAAGTGTAGCTAGCATTTCCATTCCGTAGGGAGTTTCAAACCCCATAATTAAGTTTCCAACTCGCTCTAAGCGTTTTTGAGCATCAGTTTGGCTAGCAAGAAAAGACTGGGCTGCTTCGATGCCTGTTTCTAACACAGAGATATGAGAATGCTGGGTTCGATCTCCGAACCCTCTGATAAAGTGACCTTCTATCCTTTGCAAAACATGATTTAGATTGTCGGCATATGGGCCAAACTGATGTTTAACATAGCGCAGCTTCAGTGGTTCGCCAGCTTCTTGCAAAAAGTAAGCGAGTTTTTGAATTTCTAGTTTGGAAAGCTCATAACCAGGAATGCCATACAGCTCTAAATTTTGCTATTTTGGACACCAATTTCATAAATTATCTCCCATGGACAAAAATCGTAAACCAAATACTCGGCTTGCCTCCGCCGTTTTTTGTCACCATCTTCTGGGGTATCTGCCCAGTACATTGAATTCATTATTTGCCAGTCAATGACACTGCTCAGTAATTCAGAGTCATTGTAGAACGCTGAAAACTTCATGGCAGCATGACCATCAGTAAAAACAAAGGGGATTTTTGCTTTTTGGATGTCTTTTGTCATACTCCTTAGATGAATTACCTGATTTTGCCCTCCTCTATACCCCTGCACTGATCCACAATGAATGGCATAAAGCATAGGAGACCGAGGTGCAAAATAGAACGGCACGTAATCATGCAACGTGCCACCTGTTCCACACGGAACACTGATATGAGCACGTCTATCTTGAATACTCTGATGTGCGATGTCTGTGTAAGAAATATCTTGCTTAGTCAGCTTGCTTTTAGCCATTAAGCCATCGCTACCTAGAATGAGAGGCAGATTTTCCACTGAGGTGATGTGATATACAGAAGTTGTCATTCAGAAGTCTTGTGGAAGCTGACAAAGATAGGCTTCTAAAATCATAATTGGGAACTGAAGCGATGGTCAAATAAAACACTGGTTAAAATAACACTTATCCACTATAGTCTAATCTCGAAAATTTTAAATCGCTAATATTTTCTTAATTTTAAAAGGTTTCCATAGATTTGCTATAATTCAGCCAAAGGTTTTCTAGATTTGCAGGCATTTCTTATGACCATCGCCCAATCACCGCCTACTCTATCACTGCCAGATCACACCCAGCTACCAGAGTCGGATGGGACATTTGTGAAAAATTTTCAAGAGCATCCTCAGAGTATTTTGCTGACCAGTGCTATTCGCCCAGTTTTGGAGCAGCTTCATCCAGATGGTCGCTATTGTATCGGCCAAGATTCGGGTATCTATTGGCAGTTGGTTGACCCGCCAGAGCGTGGCGCAGAGGCACCAGACTGGTTCTATGTCCCCAATGTAGCTCCTTTATTGGATGGCCAATATAGGCGCTCCTATGTGATGTGGAAAGAAGTCGTTGCACCGTTGATTGCTATTGAGTTTGTTTCGGGTAATGGTTCTGAAGAGCGGGATGCCACTTCTCCTTTTCTGAGTGGCGCTAAAGCTGGAAAGTTTTGGGTTTATGAGCAGGCTGTTCGCATTCCTTTTTACGCGATTTATGAGGTGAAAAAAGCATCAGTGGAGGTCTACGAATTGGTGGCTCAGCGCTATCAACTAGTCAGCCCCAACAGTCGCGGTCATTATCCTATTCTGCCTCTTGGTGTGGAGTTAGGGATCTGGCAAGGACAAGTGGATAATCAAACTTTGCCATGGTTGCGCTGGTGGGATAGTAATGGCGGCCTACTGCTAACGGGGGAAGAACGGGCTGATGCCGAAAAGCAAAGAGCTGATTCTCTGGAGATGCGGGGAGATCGACTTGCTGCCAAGTTACGCGAGATGGGCATAAATCCTGAAGATATTTGAGGGCAAAACAGGTGGTAGTAAGTACGCAGTTTTAAGCAACTTGTTGTCTAATCTTAGATTCTTCTGGCACTTGCCATAGATCGTAAACGTCAGCAAAAGGCTCTAACCATCCTGGGTTTTGCAGCAACTCTGCGCCGATCTCGGCCAGGGTTTTGCAGCAGCTATCTGGTGTGTTGCGCACTTGATCGGCACTAAACCTTACCACCACCCAGCCCTGATTGAGATGGTGATCATCTTCCAGCAAACTTCCGGCTGCTGCCACTCGCTGCGGTGTCGAGTCGATCGAAATACTAACATGCAGCCGGGAATGTTCATCAATCAACATTAAGCCCGAACCAATGCCCCCATAAATTTTATGAGGAAACCAGCGAGACAAAGTAGTCATAAAAGCTGTGGGCAAGCTGGCTAATGCTTCCTCATGCACATTAGGAGTCATAGTTCTGGCCAAAATCTCCGCTACCTGCTGCCGCCGGTAGCTAGATACCCCTTCCTCGGTTTGCAATTTTTCGCTGCGAGTGCGATCGAAATCAGTTTCCCACTGCTGTCGCCGAAACCGATCCATTTGTTGATGGTAATCATACCAACGGCTTTTGTAGCTAACCTGCATTCCTCCTACATGTGCCATTACAAACAGCATTCCGCTAACCAGCGTGGCAGCCCCCACCAATAAACCAACCCAATAGTTAGCCACTGCTCCTACTATCACTACCAGAAAAGCCTCTACACCCAAAAACCAAAAGTTAAAACGGACAGGTGGCTGGCCAGGATTTTGTAACAAGGGCTGTGACTCAAAAACGGGCAGCGCCAGATCTGCTTGATATGCTTTTTTAACATGGCTGGGCAGTTTAACAATGG
>JAYUSV010000391.1:0-4194 GCA_043755495.1 Synechococcales cyanobacterium | reverse complement strand
CATTGAGAGCCGTACTAAAGGCGGCTACCTCTCTGCTCACCTCAACCTTCAACTAGAAGTAGGCAAGATTCACGCTCTGATTGCCGGGACTGGAGCCGGTAAGACTACTTTAATTCGCGGGCAAGTTGAAGCAGCGATCTCGATGGGCTGCTTTGTCCTGATTGTCACTCCCACCAACAACCTCGGTAAACAGTTAGCCGAAAATGTCCGGCTGCCCCACCGCCATGATTTTTTCAGTGAAGATTTATTACAAACAAAAGCTCAACATGCTGGCGGCTTAGTTTGCTGTGTGGACTCTTTATATAAGGTCGAGAAATTTATCCCTAAAAATATGCCGCTGCTGGTCATTCTTGAAGAAGCCGACCAAGTAGCCAACCACGCCACCATCGGCCACACTCTCAAAAAAGGTAAGTACGCTCTTGCTCAAGAATCTCTGGCTAGAGTTCTTACCCAAGCTCAGGCAGTGATTCTAGCTGAAGCCCGTATTCCTGAAAATACTCTGCGCTATGTTGAACAGCTATCAGGCAAGTCCACCAGAGTCTTTATTCATGAGCTGGAAATCCTCAAGCGCCAAGTCACCTGCTACAGCGGTCAAGTTTCTGGCTTTGAAGCGATGATCTTTCAGCAGGTAAACAATGGTGAGCGGGTGGTTGTCACTGCTGATTCTCAAAAGGTCTTACAAAAGCTAGAGCGTCTACTCAAACAGGAGATTCCTGACCTGAAAGCTCTGCGTAATGACCGCAAAACTGCCTACTTAGCTGAAATTAAAGAGCTGACTATTTCTCCTAATGAAGTACTGGCCAGAGAACAGCTTCAAGTGCTGTTTTATTCTCCTAGCTGTAAATCTGGCTGGGACTTGGCTGGTCAAGATGAGCAGGGCAATTCTTATGTGTTCGATCGGGTGATGGCAATCATGCGGGTCTTGCCTACTGCTGAGCAAATTCAACTGCTTGCCCGGTATCGTGATGATTGCCCTTGGGACATTTTCTTACCTGAGACTATTCAGGTGATTGGCGATGAAGCCGTTGGCAGTCCTCGTAAACTTTCTCGCAAAATGGAGGAAGAAGCTCAATCGATCGCTCAGAACTGGAATATTCCTTATGACCCCGCTAACCGTTCGCCTCTAGAGAAAATTGCCCGCGATCATTATGTGGTGGCTACTGCTCGGGCTGGTTTGGAGAAAAGAATTAATCGCTATTCCATGGTGCAGCGGTTGATTGAGGATGGTCACACTGTTACTGAAGAGAAGCTGGCTTACAACAAGAAGATGGCCGACCGCATGAAGCTGATTGGTGACGAGATCGATCGAGAGTGGGCTGATTTGCTTGCTTCGATTCCTTTGAGCGATGCTGACAATATTAGTTTCGCTGAAAAGCTGGAGCAGATTGAAACTCCTACCCCTGAGCAGACCGCTAAGGCTGAGAAAATCCACTTGGTCTTCCAGCACCCCGGCGTTGATTTCAATAACCCTGAGATCTGCTTTCACGCTACCCGCAAATATAAGGCGATGGTCAAAGGGGTTGATGCTGAAGCCGCAGGGCGCAATCCTTTGGCGGTGAATGCTGCTCATAAGAAGACTACTTTGGAGCAGTTTGAGGAGTCGATCTTAGCAGTGCATCACTTGCCGCACAAGGCAGATAAGGCTGCCTTGATTAGGGACTGTGGCATCTTGAAAATGGTGGCTAGCGGTGAAAGTTTCACTTTTCTTTCTCCTGAAGTTCTAGAGTTGATGCGGAAGATTTTAGCTCGGGCGGCTGATTGGAAGCGTCACTTTGGCTTTAACTTTGCTCCTGAACAGGAACCCATTACTTTTATGACTCGGGCAGCTAAGTGTTTGGCCATTAAGTTTAATGTTTCTCGCCCTGGTACTGCGGAGCGGTTGCGCCATTACCGAGTTTATTCTACCGAGCTAATTGATGAACGGTTGGAAGAAGTGATGGAGAAACTTGATGCGGAGCGGGCTAAGTATGAGGGGAAAACTCAGAATGAACTCGATCGCCTTGTTGATGATAAAGAGCAGAAAGCTCGGGCTAAGTTTATTCGCAAACATGGCAGGCCGCCCGAGGGCTTCCATGGTGAGTTCGAGCTGTTCAATGAGTTCATGAATATGGAGCGCGTTGATTCCTTGGAGGTTTTGACCGCTGAACACCAGGCGCGCATTGATAAGTTGCTGGCTCTGCGCAGTGAGGTGGAAATTCGAGCTACTTTGCTGGAGTCTGCTCTAGGGCGTTATGCTGCTGCGTCCAAGGCTTCTATTGTTGGTGATTCTAGTATAGAGAGGATGGACGAGGGAGTTGTTAGGGATGTGGAGAGGGTTCGATCGGCCTCGGATTTAGCTACTGGGTGACGGAATTAAGCCTTGTAGGTAGATGAATTGATTGGTTGATTTGGTTTAATTGGCTTACCGTTGGTGGTAGGTTGAGCTGCTGCATTGCTTGGCAGTTAGTTTCTGGGCTTAGTACCGTGATTCATACTGCAACGAATCGCACAAACATCCTGAACTACCTGGAGATTTTAGCCTAATTGGTATCAAGTTGATTATGGGTGGTATAATCAGTAGTATTGTTGGTAGCATATTTAATGGCTGTATGAAAATATCTGTTTCATTGTCCCAAGAACTAGTTGAATACATAGACAGTTCAGTGGATAACCGCAGCAAATTAATAGAGTCTTTACTCTTGAATTGGCAAAAAAGTCAGCAGAGGGAGTCAATGGTTTCTGCTTGCTTGGCTTTAGATGAGCAACAATTATCAGAGGAAGAGGAATGGCAGCAAGCAGCGATTACCGATTGGGAAGTATTTGGCTAGTGAGTTTCGATCCTTCTGTGGGTGCTGAAATTCGCAAAACTCGTCCAGCCATAATTATATCTGGAACAGCTTTCAATCGGCGGCGTAAATTAACTGTTTTACCAATTACTTCCAGCTCTCCAGATGATAGATTGTTACCTGTGGTTGTTGGGGTTAGTCCGAACACCGAGAATGGTTTAACTGTTGATAGTTATATTGTCTGTATCGACCCGATGACTTTTGATAAACAGCGACTGGTGAAAAGACTGGGAATGCTCAATGTAGAAAGGATTGAGCAGGTGCAGTCTATCCTGCGTTCTTACTTGGAGTTAAATTTGGTGGATGATTGAAATTAACTGGTGGCGACTCTCTAGATTGACGCTGGAATAGGTGGGAGATCGATACTTTTCTAGCTTGCCTTGATCGAAGATGTTGATCAAACATTAGGTTTCAACAATAAACCTCATGCGAAAGTCTCGACCTGATTCACAGAGCCTATACCTACCAGTTCATTCAGCCAATCTTTTGTTATTAGTTAATAATGTCCAAGATGGTTGCTGGTTAAGGGTTTATTAAATACTTTCGCCGGAGGTCTAATGATGCCGTTGACTTCCTAATCCCCATAATTCCAACTGCCGATACCGGCTATAGTTTCCAAACAATCCCAACTGCACCGGCAACGGTTTCCTTCGCATTGCCGGTGGTGGCAAACGATGCTCTACGATTAACGCGAGTCCTCCTTGACCCTCCAAGATCGATCCGCGATGCTTTCGGTGCATCCCCAAATGGCAGACGGTGCATAGTGCCACCAAGTTTTCTGAGCAGTTATTAGCGGGATCGCAGTCCCAATGGTGCACCTGGATCAAGAATGCCCGGTCTTTCTGTGTGAACAGTTTCTCGCCGGGTCGTAGGCCGAGAACGCCACAGCGGTAGCAGTGCCATCCCTCGCGCTCTTTGATGGTCAAGGCGATCTCTTTCCAATCGATGGGGTAGCGGGAGGTAGCTTTGTTCATGTCTGGTAATCTCTACTATGAGTAAAGTTAGTGGAAACGTTTCCACTAAAAATCAATGAAGGCTAACATCAAGATAATTCCTGCTCGATTTTTGCTAGCAAAGATTGAATTTTCTTCCATTTAGAGGGGTCTTCCCAGACTTTACTGCTTTTCAAAATCTTCATTGTCTTGATAATTTGTGCTGATGGAGTATCTGATAGTTTTTCATTAGGCTTGATATAATCCTGAATTTCTCGAATAGATAATTTATCTTCGATCACTCCAGTTAAAATCTTTGTTCGTTCTTCCGGGTCTTTGATTTTTGCAACTAATTTTGCTTTAGTATATTCTATCTCCCCTTTTCTAATGGCATCAAGGACATCTTCTGGCAGTTTTAATAGCGGTAGCCGGGTTTC
>JAYUSV010000390.1:0-4204 GCA_043755495.1 Synechococcales cyanobacterium | reverse complement strand
TAGATCCATTTCCTTGCTAGATGGTACTGTCTTGAATTCCATCCAAAACCAGACATTAAACGGATTGAATTCCCGAAAAGTAACTTCCATAAAAACATGATCTCCCAAATTGCCTTCTCATTGTAGTGCAGCAGTGGGGTTTGATCGCATCAGAACAATAGATACGTAGAAATGCAAATAAGCTAGTCCTCTTGATTGACTCAGCTTATCCGACTTGCTGCATGATGTACTTATTCAGGATCGAAAAGATATTTTGCTGGTTGAGGGGATTACTCACATATTCGACGGAATAACTGTGCAGCCTTTCTATAATGCTCTCATTCGTGCTGAGCAACACAATTGGGGTGGTCTTAAACTTGTTAGTGCGGCGTAGTCGATCGCAAAAATCCTGAACCTGAATACCTGCCAAAGAATTATCCATCAAAATTAAATCTGGATTGTATTTTAAGAATATTAGCAATGCTTGAGTAGATTCTTTGAAATTCAGGTATTTATGGCCAGCTTTTTCCACCACATCTTGAATGGCATTCGATTCGGCTGGATTTTGACTGAGATGAACAATTAGTTTTTTATGAGAAGCCATTGACAGCTTAGAGCAATGAATTACAAAATTGGTAATGATAGCTTCATCAATTGCTGTATTAAACTTTTTCTCGCCCAGATCAATATCAAAAGCCTTTCGTAAAATCAGGGCATCTTTTTTACATAGTTCTATCAAAGATTTAGTCAAAACAATGATTTCTTCGTCAAGCTTAATTGCCAAATCTCGCAGAGCAAGGTCTTTTTCTAGTAATAAAGCAATTCGTTCAAAAGTCTTAACTGGTAAATTTTCTCGCAACAAGCTTAGGCTATTAATTTCGGGAGCCAGATGAGGAGAGCATTTAATCAACCCATTGTCTTTCCATGATTTAAACTGCGACAGAGCCATTTCCCAAATTGTTTCTGGTGGCATTAAAATATCTGAAACATCTAACTCACGGCTGGAATCGCTTTCTAATATGTAAGATAGCTGATTTTCATTAGTTACTTGAGCAATTTCCTCGTAGTGCAAAATATCAAAAAAAACTTCGATCAAGCTGCCTGCTAAAATCTGTTCAGCCTGTTCTCGTTCTAAATATCGATCAATTAAAAGCTGGCTGACTACATCAGAGCTAAGATGGTTAAAACTGAGGGATTTGAAAATATTATTTTCAATCTGTTCAGGTAAATTAATCCGTTGTTCCAAAAATTGACGGCGGAGGCGACGAAAAGGGTGAACACCAGCACTGTCACCGATTAACCTTCCTCGATAGAAATAAATATTCCAACAGTGACCTTCCAGATTATCTACAGAGTCACCATGGAGGCTAGTAACACAAAGCTTGCCAGTGAAATATTTTTTACGGCAAAATTGGAGTTGATCGAGAATTCCTGGCGACATGGTAGTTGTGTTGCTACTGATTGAAACTTAACTAAAGCTAGCATTTTATCTTAGTGACTTAAATCAGTGTTCACACTGATCTTCGTACTGCTATTTATACTGATCTTCATCCTGTTTAGCTATTACTTGAAATTAATACAAGCTGCTTAAAAACTGGTTTTGTCGCAAATCATATACTGCTATACGGATAAATATTTCCAAGTTTCAGAGGAGTGAAAAGCCTCGAAAACACTAGCGATTAATAATTAGAGTTTTTAAGATTGCAACAAAAAAGCGGGTGTAACACCCGCCCTTTTCATTTCACTATTTTTTAACCCAGCAATGCTTTAGCTTTAGCTAACACATTATCAATAGTAAAGCCAAATTTTTCTAGACATACACCGCCGGGAGCCGAAGCACCAAAGGTGTCAATGCCAATCACATCACCTTCGGTGCCCACAAAGCGGTGCCAGCCCATAGTAGAGCCAGCTTCGACCGAAAGACGCTTGGTAACTGCTTTGGGCAGAATAGATTCTTTGTAAGCAGCATCTTGTTCATCAAACAGCTCCCAACAAGGCATCGAGACTACCCGCACTTTCTTGCCAGCAATGCGTAACTGCTCAGCCGCTTTGATGCAAAGATCTACTTCCGAACCAGTACCAATCAAAATCAGCTCGGGAGTACCTTCACTATCAGAAGCCACATAGGCACCCTTAGCTACAATATCAGCCGAAGATTTTTCTAGGTTCACCAATGCTTGGCGAGAGAGTGCCAAGAGCGTAGGCCGTTTGCGGTTAGCCATGGCTACTTTATAAGCACCAGAGGTTTCGTTACCATCGGCGGGACGAATTACCAATAAGTTAGGAATTACCCGCATCGAAGCAACCGTTTCTACTGGTTGGTGAGTAGGACCATCTTCACCTAGGCCGATCGAGTCGTGGGTCATCACATAAATTACTCCAGCTTCCGATAAAGCCGAGAGCCGAATAGCACCGCGCATATAGTCGGCAAACACCAAGAAAGTGGCACAGTAAGGAATCAGGCCAGAGTTGTGCAGCAAAATACCGTTACAAATTGCGCCCATAGCGTGCTCGCGCACCCCAAAGTGAATGTTGCGATCGGCGTAAGCGCCTTTTTTAAAATCACCACTGCATTTCAACTCAGTCAAGTTGGAGTGAGTCAAGTCGGCAGAACCACCGATAAGCTGCGGTACTACCGGAGCTAGAGCATTCAGGCATTTTTCGGAATGCTGACGACTGGCCAAACCTTTATCGGCAACCGTGTAGCTAGGTAAGCTGTCCGCCCAACCAGCAGGTAATTCACCGCTGAGGTAAGACTTAAATTCTTGGCCTTCAGCCGGATACTTGGCTACATAGTCAGCCAAAACTTTATTCCAAGCAGCTTCAGCGGCGGCACCGCGTTCTACTGCGCTCATGTTGCTATAAACATCGGCAGGAACCTCAAAAGGAGCATGTTCCCAACCCAGATTTTCGCGGGTGAGTTTAATTTCTGCTTCACCTAAGGCCGCGCCATGAATGCCAGCAGTGTTAGATTTGTTAGGAGAGCCATAACCAATGATGGTAGTGACTTTGATCATGGTTGGTTTGTCTGTAACCGCCTTGGCTTGCTCGATCGCCTTGGCAATTCCGGCTAAATCTTGGTTGCCGTCGGGCACATGCAATACATGCCAGCCATAAGCTTCATAGCGCTTGCTCACATCTTCGGTGAAGGCGACTTCAGTGCTGCCATCGATCGAAATGTGGTTGTCGTCATATAGGGCAATCAGTTTGCCTAAGCCCAAGTGACCAGCCAAAGAACAAGCTTCGCCCGAAATCCCTTCCATATTACAGCCATCACCCATAATTACGTAGGTGTAATGGTCTACTAGCTTGGCATCTGGTTTGTTGTATTTAGCGGCCAAGTGGGTTTCGGCAATAGCTAAGCCGACACCGTTACAAATACCCTGACCCAATGGGCCAGTGGTAACTTCGACCCCAGCAGTCACAAAGTTCTCGGGGTGGCCAGGAGTCTTGGACTCCCACTGGCGGAAATTTTTGATGTCGTCGATGGTGACGCTATCGAAGCCGGTCAAATGTAACAAGGCGTAGTGCAACATGCAGCCATGACCAGCCGACAACACAAACCGATCGCGGTTGAACCACTGGGGGTTTTTGGGGTTGAAGTGCATTTGCTGCCAGGTGACATAGGCCATGGGAGCAGCGCCCATCGGCAGACCAGGGTGTCCGGATTTGGCTTTTTCAACTGCGTCGATCGCCAGAAAACGGATGGCGTTGATCGAAAGTTGTTCTGGAGATTGGGCGGTGACAGGCATGACTTTATATATGTATGTGTAGATTCTGCAATGGGCGTAATGACTAGACTGTTGGGGGACAAGACTTCCACCAAATTTCCCACCATCATCCCACTAGGTGGAATGTTGAGCAAGGATGTCGGGCGATTGTTACAGAGCAGAAGTGGCTCTTTGTAAACATTTTTGATGCATTTTGAGGTTTTGTTAAGAATATGTGAGTATTTACTTGACTTTTTGTAAAGTTTCCGTTACATTGATATACATCAGCCAAATTCATATATACCCAACATCACCATGAAATCTAGAACTTTTACTGACAGCGACGGTAGAGAAAACGTTTTTGCTTTAGAGCCGAAGATGTACACCACTGAAGGACCTCAAGCTGGTTGGACTGTCTACGCCGAAAAGATGAACGGTCGTTTGGCAATGATTGGTTTTGTTTCACTGTTGGCAATGGAAGTTATTAGCGGCCACGGCATTGTTGGCTTCATTAC
>JAYUSV010000389.1:0-13636 GCA_043755495.1 Synechococcales cyanobacterium | reverse complement strand
ACTTTAATTGCTTGGGTCTTAGTGCGTTATAGCTTTCCGGGCAAAAAAATTATTAATGGCATTATCGATTTACCTTTTGCTCTGCCCACCTCAGTGGCGGGCTTAACTTTGGCGACCATCTATAGCCCGAAAGGTCTAATTGGTGGGCTGTTGGCTCCGCTGGGAATTAAGATTGCCTTTACGCGATTGGGTGTAGTGATTGCTATGCTATTTGTGTCGTTGCCTTTTGTCGTCCGCACTTTGCAGCCAGTACTAGAAGAAATGGAAAAAGAAACGGAAGAAGCTGCCTGGAGTTTGGGGGCTACGCCCAGCCAGACTTTTTGGCAAGTGATTTTGCCGCCGCTGATGCCTGCGATTTTGACTGGGGTGACATTGGGTTTTTCGCGGTCGGTAGGAGAGTATGGTTCGATCGTGATGGTATCGGCGAATCGCCCTTTTCAAGATTTGATTGCTTCGGTGCTGATTTGGCAGAGCCTAGAGAGCTACGATATTGTGGGAGCAACGGCGATCGGCACAGTGCTATTGATGATTTCTTTGGTGTTGCTATTGCTAATTAACTGGCTACAAGCTTGGGGGCAACGCTATGGAGGGAAGTCTAAACTGTGATTTGGACGATTAAATGCTGGACTTTGACCACTTGGTAACAATTCATTGCCGGGTAAAATCTGTCCCAGAACGGGCACAACAAATAGCTATAGAATTAGACGATCACTAAACTGCCCCGGCAGTGTGGCAAAGTTACCTGCAACAACAAGACCGGGCAGAAGAAGCGATCGCCAATTGCGACTGCGCTAAATTAGCTCAGAGTATCTAAATAGTCCCGCACTCGATTGCGACGTTTGGGTTGACGAAGTTTCTGCAATGCCTTCGACTCAATTTGACGCACTCGTTCCCGCGAGAGATCTAAAATACGACCAATATCGGCCAAGGAGTAAGATTCATCATGACCCAAGCCAAAGCGCAGACCAATTACTTCCCGTTCTCGTTCAGTAAGATCAGCCAAGAGCTGCAACAGCTCACCATGAAGCGACTCACGCATTAAAAGCTGCTCAGGGGAAATCTCCTCGGCTTCGAGTAGATCACCTAGCTCAGTGTCTTTGTCTTTGCCAACTTTGACATCTAGAGAGATCGATCGCGGCACCCGCATTAAGACTTCTTGCACTTGTGCCGGAGTCATATCTAAATGCTTAGCCACTTCCTCTAGTTTTGGTGGTATGCCACCTTGAGTGAGCTGACGTTGCACCTTGCGAATTTTGTTGAGCTTTTCGGTAATATGAACTGGCAGACGGATATTCCGGCTCTGGGTGGCCAAAGCGCGAGTGATGCCTTGGCGAATCCACCAATAGGAATAGGTGCTAAATCGATAGCCCTTGGTGGGATCAAATTTTTCTACTGCCCGCTCTAAGCCCATAGTGCCTTCTTGAATTAGATCCAAGAGTTCTAAGCCCCGATGCTGATACTTTTTGGCTACTGATACAACCAGACGCAAATTGGCCTTAATCATATGTTCTTTGGCCTGAATACCCCGAGTTTGAATTTTTTCTAACTCCACCAAAGAAACTTGCGAAATTTCTGACCAACGCTGCCGCCCTACAGCCAACTGGGGCTTGAGGATATCTACTTCAATACCGGCTGCTGTTGCCCAACGTTCCGGGGAAGGTCTGTGGCCAAGTTGAGCCGTGAGTTGCTCTCGAATGGTCATTAGCCGTACAAACATTTCGATAATACCATCATTGCTTTCGCCAGACTGCACAGCAACAGCGGCTGCATTACGTTGCTCTACAATTTGTAAATAGCGCTGTACTGCTTGAGATTCACTGACTTCTTCGTCTCGATTTAGTAGCTTTACTTTGCCAATTTCCTGTAAGTAAAGACGTACCAAATCTTTACTATAAGACATTTTAGCTTTAGGGGTAACCTCTTCACTTTCTCCATCATCTGCTAAAAGATCTACCCATTCCTCTGGTAATTCTTCTTCATCTAGATTAATGTCAATGTCCAGATCAAGACTATTGGTTTCCTCTAAGACTAATTCTTCTTCATCATCACTGACAATATCAGAAACTATTTCAGCTTCTGGGGTTAATATATCTTGGTATTTAGTTAGCAAATCGGGGGTAGTGGCCATAGAAGGGATCTCAATCCTACTCAACTCAAGCAAAAATTTGGACTGTAAATTATGTCACCAAAATAAATTTGGCCACACTATTACTTGGGGTTTTTAGAGGTTTTTTTAAGAAGTCGTTCGCCTTTGGCGAAAGTGGAGCTATTGCTACCACTCATAATTGAAGACATTACAGTTAGTGGATAATTAACAGTAATAGAAGTTGAATATATCGCCAAGAGGCGAACCGAGTCGTTGGTACCGGGTTAGTTTCGTAATATCATATTGCCCAAATTTGGGGAGGAAACTACTATTGGTGACTTAAATCAGGTTCAATAAGTTTCGCGAAAAAAAAGATGAGCATTTAGCTCATCTTTTTTTCGGTGGGTCGTTCAGTCAGATCGTGAGACGCTGCTTAATTAATGCTCAAAATCCAAGTGCCAGCATACCTGGCTAAAGGAAATGCAGCACTACTTTTGATCTGACAGTCAAAGTAGAAAATGCCACCGCTGTCGGGGTTTTGGACATTATTTAGGACAATTTCGACTTCTTGCTTGGTTTGTAGACGCTTATCGAGGGTAATTTGCACAGTTCTCTTTTCTTTGTCCCAGTTGGCCTTGGCAACCGGAATCGACTTGCCATCTACATTTACTTCGATCTGTTTATCATCAAACCGACCCTGGTAGTAGTCGGGATAAACAATATTAATTTCGGTCGCACCCAGTGGCATTTTGTTACCAGACAAACGCAGGCGATATCGATCGGAGGTCGATCGAGTGCCAAAATCTAGGCTGTAGCTCAGTTGGTCTTTGGGATCTACGCCACTAAACAGTGTGAAGTCAGCTCTACTAGGACTAATCGGCAAGACAGTGGCACAGTTCAGTGCCGCTACGACAGTCAAGACTCTTCCCCAAAACAATCTAGCCACGTCATTCTCCTCAGAATTGGTTATAAAAATTTACCATCTAGAATCTAGCACATTGGGATCCTCCACAAAAGAGCCAATAGTCACTCTTCTCGCTACGGGGACTTGATCGATTTACCTTCTGGGGATTTTGCCCTTAGCTCAATGGGAGTCTTGGCTAATAGATCCGTATTGGGTGCTAACTCGGCTGGAACTTTCGCTGAGTAGCGAGAGACATTTTTTTGAGGTTTTGCGTTCATAATCCAATGGCGAATCGTGCGGCGCAGATCTGACCAAAATTGCAGCAGTGGATCGATCGATCTCGCCCATAAACTAGGCTGTCGCCATTGTCTGGCCGCTTCTACCAACAGCCGACTATGGGTGATGGTGATCCCAGGAAAATCGGCCAAGACATCGATCCGAACTTTTTGCCATACTGCTAAAGCCAAAATTTGCACTAGCTCAGCGGCATCCTCGCCCACCACTGTAGCACCGATTAAGTAGCCATTAGGACGCACCATCAGCTTCAGGAAACCTTGATCACTCTCGGTTAGCAGTGCTCTGGCATTGTCATGGTAATAGCTGCGTAGCACCATCATTCTTTGCTGAAATCGCTCCCGCGCCGTCGCTTCAGTAATACCGATTCTGGCGATTTGGGGATAGCTAAAAATTGTCCAGGGAATATGCTCAAGCTTAGCCGATCGAGTTCGCCGGGACAGAGCATTATTCACGGCCAACTGGGCTTCGTATTCGGCCAAATGTTCGCCATAATATCCACCGGGTGCAGTACCACAGACGCTACCACAGGCATAAACTGCGGGGTTACTGGTTTCCATTTTGGTATCTACCCTGATTCCTAGCTCGTCGTAGTCTACCCTGGCTGCCACCAAGTCAAAAGAATCTACCCAGGGCTGCTCTGGCACTGCCACAAAGATTTCTTCGATGTGAATGATTCGCCGATTAACAATCACGTACTTGCTGCCATCTTGATTTCCGGCTTCCGAGACAATGGCATTGGTAATTAACTTCACCCCCGAGGCTTCGAGCTGAAATTGAATTGTCGCTACCGCATCTGGGTCTTCTCGGGGCAAAATGCGATCGGCTGCCACCATCAAGATAACTTCATAACCCAAGCAACGCAGTGCCTGAGCCATTTCTACCCCGATCGCCTCATCTCCAATAATCGCCCAGCGACGAGGCACCTCTGGTCTTTTTAAGACTTGAGATAAACTGGCCGCTGTCAAATAGCCAGTGGCTGCTAAACCGGTGATCGGGTAGTCGGTACTGGGCTGTGAACCCATTGCCAGCAAATATTTTCGGCCTCGCAAGCTGCGCCGAGCGGTATTGAAAGCCAGCTTAGGCAACCGTTGAAAGGAACCGGTTTCTTCGACAATATCCACACCTTTGGCAGCCAGCATGGGTAAAGCAATGCCACTGGTCAAACGATTGATCGCAGTGGCAGCATACTGCCAAGGATAATGTGGGCTGCGATTTGCCCCGTGCAAACTGGCCTGATACAAGGCGTGGGGATAAAAATGCGAGCCAGTATCTAGGGGCGTGGGAGGCATTACCAGAGCTACTCTTGCCCGTTCTGCTGCTTGCTGAGCAGCCACTCTGGCCGCATAGGTGTTACCAATAATTACTAAGTCGTAGTCTACAGCCAAAACTTGCACTCCAACCATCAACCAACCCATTTTACGCGGATAGCTGCAAATAACGACGCACTAAAATAATTGCCACCAAATCATCGATCGGGCGTGGTGGTAGGCGCATTCCTTGGGGCAGCAAGCGCTGCAATCCTTGGGGCGGATACATCTCCCAATACAAATCACGGGCAGCTAAGGTGCTGTAATGCTCATCTACTAAGGCGATCGGCATTTCTGGCAAAGCTTGGGCGAGTTTTTTTTGCCACTGTTTAGCGGTGGTTCGATCGCCCATTACCACTTGTGATATCTGCCACTGTGCGCAGATATCAGGCAGTTTATCCACCAAAGTATCAGAGAGCAGCACTTCATGATACAAAGCTGCTGCTGTTTGATTGACCACTGCCACGCCGCATTTGTCCTTACCCGGATCGAAGCCTAGATAAATCATTAGCGGGTGTTTTTCAGGGCATCACCTTGGCGAGTAAACTGCTCGGTGAAGATACTCATCACCGTCCGATCGCGCAGTTTGATGTTGGCATTGATGCTCATGCCGTTTTCCAACTTGATATCTTTGGTATTGACGCTCATCGCCTGTTTATCCAATTTAATTTTGGCTGGGAAGCGATAGAACTGATTTGCCTGATCTGGTGGCAAGACATCAGAACCAATCCATTCGAGGGTGCCTTTGATATCACCAAACTCACTGAAGTTAAAGGAATCAATGCGTACATCAACTTTCAAGGGCTGTCCTGTTTGCTGAGCTTCCGCAAACCGAGATGTCACAAAACCAATGTCTTTGTTGGTGATATAGATTTTGGCTACCAGATTGTTATCTGGAACAATTTGCACAATGGCATCGGGCGAATTACTGTTAACTACGCCTTCGGCAGAAGCTTTGAGTTCAAACACCGTGCCATCGGAGAGGGAGCGAATTTCTTGATACTTCAGGTTTTGGGTGGCTTGAGTAAGCTGGCTACCTAGCTCGGTGATTTTCTTTTCGTTCTCGACAATAATTTTGTTGATTTGGCTATCGATTTCGGCAATCCGCTTATCATTTTCGGAGGTGCGGGCATAGAGTTCTTTCTGGTTACCTGCTACATTCTGGCTGAGCTTAGCTTTGCTTTGCCCTACGCTGAGTTGCAATCTCTCCATCTCTTCGTCTAGCTGTTTAATTTCGGAGGTGCGTTGATTGATCAATTGCTGTTGCTCTTGAATGCGCTGCTGTTGGTTTTGACCTTCAATACGGTTAGCTGAAAACAAGCGGCGTTTCTCCTCTTGTAAACGACCCTGTTCCTGGGTTTGCTGCTCTAGTTCACTTACACGAGTATTGACTTCTTGTTCTTGGCGCGATACTTGAACGCGGGCAACGGCACCTTCTCTAGCTGCAGGCCCTAAGTCCTTCAAGATAGCTGAATTACTAAGGACGGCCTGCTGAGCAGCAATCAGACGGGCTTTATTTTGACCCAACTGTCGATCGACTTGGGCTAACTCTGAAGCCAGTCGAGCGCCACTGCTTTGCATTCCAGACTGTAGGCTCAATATATTGTCTTTGTAACCACTGATTTGGTTTAGTAGACCTTGGCGACGCACTCGGTTTTCGCTCTTTTGCTTTTCTACCTGACCTACTTCAAACTGACCGGCCACTAAGCGGGTGTTTAACTCGGCAATGTTTGTTTGTAACCGCCGCTGCTGTTCAGCAGTTAGGGCACCACCATTAGCACCAGCTAATTCTGTCCGAAAAAGTTGGTTTTCGGAAGCCAAAGCATTACGGCTTCTAGTCAGAGCCAATACCTCTGGCTTGATATTAGTAGTAGTAGTAGCAGTTCTGGCAGCCCCAGGGTTTAGTTGACTGCGATAAAAACGATTTTCGTCTTCGAGAGCTACTTTAGTGCTAGCCAAAGAGCTGAGTTGTGATTCGGGTACGGTAGATTCTAGCTGTACTAACAAGTCACCGGCTTTGACCTTGTCACCATTTTTCACGAAAACTTTTTTAACCACTCCACTGATTGGCGCTTGGACTTTTTTCACATCGCCGACTGGCTCTAGCTTGCCCTGGGCGGGCACCGCTTCTTCGATGCGGGCAAGGCAAGCCCAAGCTACCAAGGCTGCGGTAATTCCCATAATGCCCCAAACGATCGCCCGTGACCAAACTTGGGATTGTTGGAACACCACCGACTGGCCGAAGTTAGTGGCCGTAAACAAGCTGCTTTCATCCCGGTTGGCCAAATTGGCATTGGGTCTGACCGGGCGAAGTTCGGCTGGCTCAACTCTGGTTAGTTGACCACTAGGGGGCTGCCGATCTTCAATTTTCTTGCTGCTGTTCATTGGTGCTCCTGAAGGTGATTAAAAAGGGGTGAAAATTTAGGGCTTATTCAGAAATTTTAAGCTTGAAACTCCTGCTGTTGATATAGGCAGTAATAGCGGCCTTTGAGCGCCATCAGGTCACTGTGAGTGCCCTGCTCTACCACCAAGCCTTTATCCATCATGACAATAACATCAGCCGATCGAATTGTGCTGAGGCGGTGGGTGATAAAAAACACTGTTTTGCCCTCAAAAGCTGCTGCTAGGTTTACGCAAACCTGTCGCTCACTGTCATAGTCTAAAGCACTAGTAGCTTCATCTAAGATTAAGAGTTGGGGGTTTTGTAACACGGTACGAGCGATCGCAATCCGTTGACGTTGACCACCAGACAGAGCCGAACCACGTTCGCCTACTTTGGTGTTGTAACCAGAGGGTAGACCCATAATAAATTCATGGGCAGCGGCGATTTTGGCTGCTTCAATAATCTGTTCAGAAGTTGCTTCAGGGTTAGTGAGAGCAATGTTTTCTTGAATAGTGCCATTGAAAAGCAAGGTGTCTTGGAGTACAACTCCAACTTGTCGCCGCAGTGAATACAGCTCTACCTTATTAATATCATAGCCATCGATTAATATCCTTCCGCTCTTTGGCGCATAAAGTCGAGGAACAAGTTTCATGAGGGTACTTTTACCAGAGCCACTCAAGCCCACAATGCCGATAAACTGCCCTGGTTCAAAAGCCAAGTTCACATTGTTGAGCTGCAAGGCAGCGCTACCAGGGAAGCTGAAGTTTAAATTCTCAAACTTTACTGCGCCTTCGATCGAAGGCAATGGAATGTTATTCAGGTCTTCTTCGGTTACTTCCTGAGGCGTATCGATAATATCACCCAAGCGCTCTAGAGACAGAGCAGTTTCTTGGAAGCTCTGCCAGAGCTGTACCAGACGCAACAAGGGCTGAGTAGTGTAGCCTGCGATAATTCGGAAGGCGATGAGCTGACCAAGGGTGAGCTGTTTGTCTAATACCAAAGCAGCCCCGACCCATAGTAGCAACAGACTAGAAAACTTGTTTAAAAAGCCGCTAACTGCACCAGCATTGGTAGAAGTCGTTGTAGTTTTAAACCCAGCACTCACATAGCGAGCATAGCGTTGTTGCCACTGCCAACGGGTACGCAGCTCAATATTTTGGGCTTTGATGGTTTGAATGCCACCCACTACTTCTACGAGGTAAGATTGAGTTTCGGCATTGCGTTCGGCTTTCACCCGCAGTTGTTTACGAACAATCGGTGAGACAATCCAGGTCAAAATAGCAAAAGCTGGTAGGGTAGCCAGAGCAACCAGAGTAAGCAAAGGACTGTAGAACAACATCACTGCGATGTAAACCACCGAAAAAATTGCATCTAATACTACCGTTAGCGCCGTGCCGGTAAGGAACTGCCGAATATTTTCTAGCTCGTTAATCCGAGTGGCTAGTTCCCCTACTGGGCGTTTTTCATAGTAGCTCAGCGGTAGCCGTAACAAGTGATCAATGATTTCGGAACCGAGAGAAAGATCGATGCGATTGGTGGTGTCTACAAACAAATTAGTCCGCAGTGCCGTCAAAATTGCTTCAACGATCGCCATCGCAATCAACAACGCCCCAAAGGTATTGAGGGTAGCTGGACTGTTTTGGTTAATTACTTTATCGATGATTAGCTGAGTCATCAACGGATTGGCCAAGCCAAACAACTGTACAAATAGCGAAGCCACCAAGACTTCAATCAGTACTTTGCGGTGCTTTTTCACTGCCGGAATAAACCAGCTCAAACCAAACTTCTCGGTGCTGGCGGCTTTGGGTGGCTGAATTAACAGAATTTCGCCGCTGCTGCCCCACATGTCGCTAAAAGTAGCGGGCTTCAGGCGACGAATGCCTACCGAAGGGATCGCTAGGGTGTATTCTTTTTCACTGACTTCATAAATAATCGCAAAAGAATCTTCCCAAGGAATCAAAATGGGGGCAGTTAACTTACCGATCGAAGCCGTAGGCACCCGGATCATTTGGGCATTCATCCCCTGCATTTCGGCGATTGCCCCACAGGTTTGCAACGAGAGCGAGCTGCCATTACGCAGTTGATTGGTTAAAATCCGGTTGATCGTATCTTGCTTAAAAGTCAGCCGGAAGTACTTGGCCAGCATTTTAAAACAGGCCATCGTGCTGTCATGCACGCCGCGTCCGCTAACAAAGGGTAATTTACCTCGGGAACCACGTACCGATTCGACCGGACCCACATCACCAGCGATCGGCTGGTCAGGAGCGAAGGGAATCCCTAAGCCCGTGGGTGAAAAAGCGGTGGGATTATAAAAAGTGCTGGTCAGATCGCCGCTGAGCTCTGCTTCTTCTAGGGCAGGCACACCCACTAAGCGGGCAATATTTGGCTTAGATACAACAATATCTTGACCGGAATCCTCTTCGCGGGGGCTAATATTTTTGCCGACTTCATAGCCTGCTATGACTCCACTGCTCACCAGCCAGGTGCGGTTGCTATCCAGTTCTTTCATCGGCAATTTGCCCGGTGCCAAGTTGCGCACAATGGCGATCGGAGCGAGCATCAGGGCCAATTCTTTTAGGTCGCTAGCACCACAAGCCGACATTAAAGCATCGCTATTGGCTTTTTCTTGCAGCACCTGACCCAACAAGTCATAGACTTCAATTAACTGAGCAGTGTAGACGAAGGCTGCTTCTAGCTGGGTGTGCTTAGCCACCATTTTTTGGAAAAAGGCGATCGGAATCTGTAAACAAACCGTATCTACCGAGGCGATCGCGGTTTCGCAAGATTTGCCGCGCAATACCCCTGCCCAGCCAACTAATTCGCCAATCTCCATCAAACGCAGAGTAATCGGCATTTTGGTTTGGGGGTCATAGCCCAGCAGCCGGATTTGACCGGTATAAATTATGGTGATCTGGGCGGGCATTTGCTCCCGCATCAGCACAGTTTGCCCCATCCGATAGCGGACAAACTGCGCTTGTTCCGTTAGGTCGGCGATCGCCTGATCTGGTAGCTGAGCAAAAGGTGCAGTGGTAGTAAAAAAATCTTGGATTTTTTTAGTTTGGGCGTCGGCAGTAAAAGTCATAATAAAAACTTATTTTAAGCAGCTTGTGTTAAGAAATGGTGGGAGCTGATTCTGGAGTCGCAGTGGAATTTGATGCTGGAATTTGGGCATCTGCTAGCGTCTCTGGCACCGGTTCGGCCTTGGTAGCTAGCCCTTTGGCAATTTCTCCTTGGAGCCAAGTCTGGAACATTTCGGCCACTAGTTTCTGGCGCATTTGGTCGTCGAGCTGGCAGGGAATGTATTTATCTGGCCGCACAATCACAAACCACTGATCGAGTTTAATCGGCGGGCAAATTTGGCCGGTGGGGTGGCTAGATAATAATTTGCCAATTACCGGGTGAGGAGTGCTAATTTCTACTGGGCCAATTAGTCCGCCGGTTTGGGCTTCCGCTCCTTCGGAGTAGCGACGGGCTAAGTCTTCAAAGCTCTGTTCGCCCTCTAGTAGCCGGAAGTACAGCTCCTGTGCCATGCCAATATCTTTGGTGCGAATCAAAGAATAGATCACCTTATCTAACTGACCTTTGCGGTTCAGAAAATAGGATTCTACTTTTGGTCCCCAGGTTTCTTGCTTGAATTTTTCAATTTTGTGTTGACGCACGGCAATTTTGTCTAGTTGCACTCGGGTCAAACCTTGGGCTGCTAACCATTCTTGCAGTTGTTCATTGGTCTTGAGCTGCAACCGACCATAGAAAGTTTTGATCGCCTCGGTGGTTTCGGCATCATCGCAACTAATTTCGGTCAGACCTCGATCGATGGCGATTTCTCGCACCAAGTTAGGCAGCATCTGATAGTTAATCAGCATGTCGCCCAGTTCGGCGACTGGCACCCGAAAGGCTCCGATTTCGACAATCTCTGACATAATTTACACCCAGGTAGCTCCACTCTATTGGTCAAGTTGCCAGATCAAGGCAAACATTTGACACCTTATCTGTAGACTTCACTCAACTATTATGCCCATCAGGATATTAGTTTTTAATTATTCACTGCTTTCGGGCGGTTGATTAAGCCCATAAATACGATATTTGGCGCAGATTTTGGTAATATTCAACCCGACACTTTGGCAATAATCAACTCTAATTGTTGCAGCACTCGCCCGCCGATCAACAGCTCCTTAGCCTGTGACATACCTGTTTTTAGGTCACTAGCGACTCCACAATGCCAGAGATAAAACCCGCCATTCCAAACCGCTGACTCTAGCAATTCGTTGGTTTTTCCCTGCAATAGCTCATCTACAGCAGCAAAAATGTTGTCGTTTAAGAGTGGATTAGTATTACTTACTCCATAGTCTTGATGATGCAGCAAAATCCGTTCTAAATTACTTTCACTACCTGTACCGACAATTACCGTGCGATCATGGGGCAAATCGCAGCTTCCCTCTAAGCCCTTTACGGTAGTAGTCGCCAATACGGTACCGCGCATTTCTAATGCTGCCAAAGCAGTTTTCTCAGTCGGAGGATGCACATAGCCAAAAATCAGATGGCTAGCCCCAGCATAGGGAGTCCACAACAGCTCTAGTGTGGCGATCGGTGGGCGTTTACCAATTTCTTCCCGATACTGGACTAAACCCTGAGCTAGCGAAAAATGGCGTGGTGTATAGATAAAAGCCAAGTTGGTGGCAGCAAATACTTGTTGCACTTTATCTAGATCCAATCCACCCCAATTTACGCCCCAATGTAGCCAAAAATCGACCAAAGGCAGGCCATACTTAGTGGGCATTCGATCGCCCCCATGAAAAATCACTGGCACCTGCATGGCTGCCAACATCAATCCGGTCACTAGCCCCAAAGGCGCAGTACGCGATCGACCGTCATAGGGAATACCAAAGACCCGAGGAGCCACATCTCCGATCGGCTGCAGGCTGGGGCCAAACTCTGCCCAGCTATCCAGCATTCCAGCCATTTCAGTCCCTGTGGGGCGACGAATTCGATGGGCAATCAAAAAAGCCCCAATTTGGGCCGGGGTTGCCTCTGCTAACAGCATTTTTTTCATGGCCAAAGCAGCTTCTGATCGACTAAGGCTTTTGCCGGTATGGGGACCACTGCCAATTTTTTTGACTAACTCGCGGAACTCTTCCATGATTGGATACTGATGAGGGGAATATTATTATCAGTTGTTGAGGGGGCATATTGATCACCTGAAGCTACTGAGCTGCAATGTGATGAAAGTGATCGATCGGCTATTGTGCATGCCTGAATACACTCGATCGCTCGAACTCTGCGAAGGTACCCATGACCGACAAGTGAAGGTTTTATCTACTTCGATGCCTTCGAGTTGCCTTTTTGGGTTCTTGTCAAAACTACTAACCCTGACTTAGCCTAAAGTGTGTCAATAAAAGGCTAAAACGGCCCTATTCTGACGTGAAAAAGCTCCCAAGCCTGATATCAGGTTAGAGTATGTACTTCAGGCTGACACTATGATAATGTCCAGAAAAGATGTTCGATTTTTGAAGAAATCGTCATAGCGGCAAAGCTCACCGGACGCAGATAACCTTTGCAACTCAACCAACCATATTACGGCGTTCCGGTGCAGCAAGTTGTTATGCAGCACAACTTACTGAGAAGATTTATGATTGCCATTGCCTTGAAATTCTAAACGCCACCTTCTAGCTCCTCTATATCATTTAGCGTCAGCGGTGCTTGGGCACTATGGCGAACATACAACGCATAAACTGTGTCATCTCGAATCGCAAAAAGTACTCGATACACATTCTTGACTTTCCCATAAAGAAGTTGACGTACTTCTTTTGGGAAAATCTCATGTTCGACTGCTAATGCACAACGCTGGGGCTTCTCTTGTAGAGTAGCTATAGTATTCATTAATCCTCGAAACCAACGATCGGCAAACTCAGGATTACGCTCTCGATACCAGCGATAGGCTTGTTCAATCTGAGCTTCCGCAATTGGGGTAATTTCAACCTGAAATGTCATACTTTTGCTGCATTTCTTGAACGAAATCCCCGATGGGGCGAGTTTGACCAGAGTTTAGTTCTTCAAAGCCTTGCCCAATCCCCTCAATTGTCTCCAACTGATCTATCAGTTGGCGTAGTTTGACAGAATCGATTTTGCCAGGATCGAGAAAGGTGACAAGAACTTGGGATCGTTGGCGTAGCCTTTCGTCTAAAAAATCGCTAACATCTTGCGGTAGCTCAGTGAACCGGAGTTGTCCATCCTGATAAATGCCTTCGATGGTTTTTAGCATAAGTTGCCGCTGGGTTGGTATCTCCTTCAATTCTATCAGCTAATCTCAAAGGGCTGGATTTGGAATTCCCGCCTGTTCATTGTAACTAATTCTGTATTTTTTATGCTCCCTTGCCTTCACTTGAATTTAGACTTTTCTGACCTGCTCATAAGTTTCTCAGATTGTTTTCTTATAGTCAAACTGGGTATGTAAGGATTGTTGCATCGATCGAGTCATTAGCATCGCGCTCATTTCTGGCGTTGACAATGGTTTTGTCGTTGGCGGTAGCGGAGCGTTTGCCTTAGCAATAGCCACGCCGCGAGGTAATCGCAAAATTCTAGTACCGATCCAACCTGAATCGACGATCGGGAATGCCCTGAAGTCTATTGCCATCGATCCAAGGCATCACAGCAAACTAGGA